>JBDSOE010000039.1:0-18068 GCA_039915005.1 Ginsengibacter sp. | reverse complement strand
CCGTCTTATTTTTTCCTGAAGAAAATTCGGATGGGCACTCCCGTCAGATCAAACTTCTCTCTCAATTTATTTTCGAGGTAATTTTTATAAGGCGTTTTAATATCATCAGGATAATTGCAGAAGAATGCAAACGATGGAACCACGGTTGGCAACTGGGTAACATATTTTATACTCACCGCGTTGCCCCTTACTACCGGCGCATGATAGGCTTCCACGGCTTTCAGCATTACCTCATTCAATTTTGAAGTACTGATCTTCTGTTGTCGGTTGTCATACACTTTTAAGGCCATTTCCATCGCCTGGAAAATGCGGAGCTTTTCGGTTGCGGAAATAAAAAGGATGGGTACATCTGTAAATGGAGCCAGTTTATTTTTCAATAATTTTTCATAATCACGCGCGGTATTGGTTTCTTTTTTTACCGTATCCCATTTATTCACCAATACCACTATTCCTTTTCCTTTTTTAACAGCCAATGCAAAGATGCTCAGATCCTGGGCTGTGATGCCGTTTTTAGCATCAATTAATAAAATGCAAACGTCCGCCTCATCTACTGCGCTTATGGCCCTTATTACAGAATAAAACTCCAGATCCTCGTTCACTTTATTTTTACGGCGAATGCCTGCGGTATCTATCAGAATAAATTCCTTGTTAAATAAATTATAGGTAGTGTGTACCGCATCTCTCGTGGTGCCGGCGATGTCGCTCACGATGGTACGATCCTGTCCTATCAAGGCATTGAGCAAAGAAGATTTACCTACATTCGGCTGCCCGATAATGGCAAATTTGGGAAGGGTAACTTCTTCCACATTCATTTTTTCGGGAGGAATATCTCCTACAATTTCATCAAGCAATTCACCGGTACCAGTGCCGCTAACGGATGAGAGAAAAAATATTTTATCAAAACCCATACTATAAAATTCCACCGCTTCCAACTGGCGCGCATGGTTATCTACTTTATTTACCACGAGGTACACCGGTTTGGGAGAGCGCCTGAGTACATCGCTCATTTCTTCATCCAGGCTGGTAATACCGGAAGTAACGTCCACCATGAAAATAATGGCATCGGCTTCTTCCACCGCAATGTGTACTTGTTTACGAATTTCTTTTTCAAAAACATCAGAACTATTGGCTACAAACCCCCCGGTATCTATCACGTTAAATGTTTTTCCGATCCACTCTGCCACTCCATACTGCCGGTCGCGGGTAACGCCGCTAAAATCATCAACGATGGCTTTTCGCTGTTCCAGTAATCGGTTGAAAAAAGTACTCTTGCCTACATTGGGCCTCCCGGTAATTGCTACGGTATATGACATGGTAATTAATTATGCGTAATGTTTGATGTACGATGTACGATGTAAGGTTTGTGCAAAGAACGTGTTTTTTTATTTTAGATTTTAAACCTGCACTTCTCCCAAAAGAATTTGGTTCACCATCCACCTTATCACTTGAAAAATATCTGTTATTTACAACTGAAAATATCCGGCCTCACCCTCTTACGTTTATTAGGTAATGAAAGAATCCTTTTCCAGATAAGTGTTCATGCTCCATTTGCCATAGTGCCAAAAAATACAGAGACCAGGTTCAGGCTGTTGCTTTCCCACTTAATATTTATATTTGCAGAATGAACTTTAATGAGAAACAGACCGTTCGCATCGCTATTTTAGATCTTTATGAAGGAGTAGAAAACCAGGGTATGCGCGGAATACGGGAGATCGTGAATCAGTTTGGAGAAATGAATCATCTTAATCTGATCTCCAAAGAATTTGATGTGCGATTGAAGAAGGAATTACCAGGCACCGACTATGATATATATATAAGCAGCGGAGGCCCCGGAAGCCCCACCGCAACTGAAGGTGAAGAATGGGATTCACTTTATTTTAAATGGATCGAAAAAATGGAGCGCTTCAACAATGATCCCGTAAACATTCAAAAGAAGTACATTTATTTCATTTGCCATTCTTTTCAGTTAGCCAGCCGCTATTTTAAAATCGGTGAAATTACTCATCGCAAATCCACAGCCTTTGGTGTTTTCCCGGTACACCTGTTGGAAAACGGAAAAGAGGAACCCGTCTTTGAAGGGATGCCTGATCCGTTTTATGCAGTTGATAGCCGCGATTACCAGGTAATACAACCTAACCATAATCGTTTGCTGGAATTGGGCGCCAAAATTTTATGTATTGAAAAAGAAAGAACGTATGTGCCTTACGAGCGGGCCATTATGGGAATCCGGTTCAGCGACTATTTTATCGGAACACAGTTTCATCCTGAGGCCGATGCCATTGGTATGAGTTTGCATTTAAAATCGGACGATAAGAAGAAAAGTGTAATAGAGAATTATGGCCAGCAAAAATGGGAGTCCATGATTGAACAGCTAAATGATCCTGATAAAATTTTATGGACCTATTCTCACATCGTCCCCAATTTTTTAAACATCGCATTGAATAGTTTGCAGGAGGTAAATGTGGTGTGATGAAGGCAATGGTGAATGTTCAATGGTGAATGGTGAAAAGTGAAACGGCTCCACGATTAATAATCTAAAATATCTTCCTTATTCCTAATTCCTAATTTGATCAAATGATACCAGAACTTCGAACACAATTCAATAAAGATTTTACAGAAGAAAAATACCAAAGTTTTCTGGAAGACCTGGACAGCAAGCATCCCGGTGATATTGATTTTCGTGTGGCCGAAACTCCCATTTTTATCCCTAAAGATTTCACTAAAAAAATATTGGATGCCTGTGAATCCATTGTGGATATTATTGTGGATCCGGAATTTAAAAAAATAACTAATCGGGCTATTCCCAAAAAAGATGAGGTGCCCGATGAAAACGAACACACCGAATTCATCGCTTTTGATTTTGGAATTTGCGAAAATGAAGAGGGAGAACTGGAACCTCAGTTAGTAGAAATGCAGGGGTTCCCGTCATTATTTGCTTTCCAGATATACTATCCGCAGGTAATCGAAAAACATTTTAAGATCCCGGAAAATTTTTCTCATTATTTAAATGGATATAATGATGATACTTATAAACAACTTTTAAAACAAATTATCCTCGGAAATTATAATCCTGAAAATGTTGTTTTATTAGAATTAAAACCTCACGAACAAAAGACGAGAATAGATTTTTATTGCACACAGGATTACCTTAATATTCCCGTGGTGTGTCTTACAGAGTTAGAGCAGGATGGGAAAAAATTATACTACAAAAAAGAAGGAAAAAGGATTGAAATAAAAAGGATTTACAACCGGATTATTTTTGATGAACTCGATCATATAAAGGAAGGCCTGGGAAAGATAGCAGACATTACACAGCCCCTGGATGTAGAATGGGCGCCACATCCCAACTGGTTTTACAGGATCAGCAAATTTACCCTTCCGTTAATAAGGCATCCTTATGTACCTAAAACTTTTTATCTGAATGAGGTAACGCAAATCCCCAATGACCTTGAAAATTATGTATTAAAACCATTATTTTCTTTCGCCGGGCAAGGTGTAATTATTGATGTTACCAAAGAGGACGTTGACAAAATTATAGATCCTGAAAACTGGATATTGCAAAAGAAAGTGAAATATGCCGACATCATAAAAACGCCCAATGTGCCTGCCAAAGCCGAAATAAGAATTTTTTATTTCTGGAAGAAAGGGGAACCAAGACCCATAGCTGTAAACAATCTTGCACGCTTAAGCAAGGGAAAAATGATAGGCGTAAGATATAATATGGATAAAGACTGGGTGGGTGGCAGTGTGGCTTATTTTGAAAAATAGATCTTGAATGGTTCCATCATTTTATTCATATTTACATCGTTGAGCCATTATGTTGTTGAGGCTATTTCCAACCTGTACTTAATCCTGTTCTGAATAGCTTCTTCGGGCAGGCACGTAATTGACGGCAATAACTTTACTTTGCAAAAATCTATTTTCAGACCAATGTATAACGGTAAAAAAGTTGTTGTAGTTCTTCCCGCATATAACGCGGCGCTTACCATGGGTAAAACCATTTCGGAAATACCGATGAATGTAGTGGATGAATTGGTGCTGGTGGACGACAACAGCACCGATAATTCTATAGAAGTGGCGAGAGAGTTAGGTATCAAACACATCATTGAACATACGCAAAACAAAGGCTACGGCGGCAATCAAAAAACCTGTTATGATAAAGCGCTGGAATTAAACGCAGATATTATTATCATGCTTCACCCCGATTACCAATACACTCCAAAGCTGCTGCTGGCAATGATTTCAGTAATTGGGAATGATTTGTATAAAGTAGTTTTCGCCAGTCGTATCTTAGGCAAAGGCGCCTTAAAAGGTGGAATGCCATTGTATAAATATATTGCCAACAGGTTTCTTACTTTATTTCAGAATGTGTTGATGAACCAAAAGCTTTCTGAATACCATACAGGCTACCGGGCTTACCATAAAGAGGTTTTAGAACAAATAAATTATCAGCAAAATTCCGATGACTTCATTTTTGATAACGAGATGGTGGCACAGATCTTTTATAATGGTTTTGAAATTGCGGAAATCACATGCCCCACCAAATATTTTAAAGAAGCCTCTTCCATCAATTTAAAAAGAAGCATCACTTATGGCCTTGGCGTTTTAAAAGTTTCGGTACTTTATTTTCTTACCAAACTCAAAATTTATAAATGGAAATTGCTAACCCAATAAATAAAAAGAAAAGCAACCTATACCTCGCCATAATTATTTTATCAGGAATCGTTTTCTTTATTCCTTTCCTGGGAAGGGCGCATCTTTTTGATTGGGACGAAATCAATTTTGCGGAGTCCGCACGCGAAATGATGGTTACCGGAAATTATCATTTGGTACAGATAAACTTTCAACCCTTTTGGGAAAAACCACCTTTATTTTTTTGGCTCCAGGTGGCCTCTATGAAGATGTTTGGCATCAACGAATTTGCCGCAAGATTTCCGAACGCAATTTTTGGAATCATCACTTTGGTTACCTTCTTTTTGATCGGTAAAAAATATAAATCATCACGCTTTGGTTTCATCTGGGCGCTAAGTTATCTTGGCACTTTTTTACCGCATTTGTATTTTAAATCGGGCATCATAGATCCTGTTTTTAATTACTTTATTTTCCTGGGAATTTATTGTATGTATAGAAGCCTTCTCAAATCCATGCCGGCGACGGGTTTCATTAACAACTACCTCTATGTCTCTCTGGCAGGGATTTTTATTGGATTGGCCACACTTACCAAAGGCCCGGTTGGCTTACTGGTTTTTCTCATCTCATTCTTTGTTTATTTTTTATTTACAAGGTTTAAAAATTTCCCGGGCATAAAAAAGATCTTCTTTTTTATTTTCTTCTTCACCATTATTTCTCTGCTGTGGTTCGGGCAGGAAATAATTAATAATGGCTTTTGGTTTTTAAAAGAATTTCTCTCCTACCAGGTTGATCTTTTCCTGCATCCGGTGGCCAATCATGGTGAGCCGTTTTATTATCATTTTGTAGTGGTTTTTATAGGATGTTTTCCAATTTCAATAATTGCGCTTCCAATATTTTTTGGTAAAAATGAGGATACAAAAAAAGATTTTTTACGATTAATGAAGATCCTCTTCTGGACTGTAATGATCCTGTTCAGCATCACCACCACAAAGATTGTCCATTACACTTCGCTTACCTATATGCCTCTTGCGTTTATGGCTGCCTGCTATCTCGACAGCCTGATTGTAAAGCAACAAAAAATGAAGAATTCACTTTTATTCCTAATTGCATTTATGGGATTGGTATTTTCATTTTTGTTAGCCGCTCTTCCTTACATAGCCAATCATCATGAATTGATATTGCCTTATCTGAAAGATCCATTTGCGGCAGCAAGCCTGAATGTAAATGTGCACTGGAACGGTTTTGAGAGCTTTATTGGAGTTGCTTATTTTATCGCGGTAATTCTTGCCGTCCTGTTTTTTTACAAAAAACAAAACCGGAGAGGCATTCTTTTTCTTTTTTATTCAACAGCAGGTTGTCTCTTTATTTATTTATTGGCCGTAGTCCCTAAAATTGAAAAATATTCACAAGGCCCGGCTATTAATTTTTATGAAAGCCTCCAGGGAAAAGATGTGTATGTGTGGCCGATAGGATTTAAAAGCTATGCACAATATTTTTACGCAAAGAAACCTGCTTCCCCGGTTTACGGAGAGGCAGATGAAGAATTTTTATTGAAAGGAAATATTACGAGGCCCGCTTACTTCGTTGTAAAAATTACCAACACCGGTTTCGACAGCACCTGTAATAATTGTACTCTGATAAAACAGGAAGGCGGTTTTAAATTTTATAAGAGAGAAGCGGTGGCAAGATAATCTAAGCCTCAATTTTGCTTACAAGATTTGCAACTCTTATCTTTCTCTACTTAAAAAAACAAAGCTGATTTGACGATCTTTGAACCCTTTACTTAATGCCTTATCTCCTGTCCATAACTTTCCAACCATCTTAAACATGAAGTATTTTTAAAAACAAAATCCAATTTATATTTTCATTCGCATTTTAAAAAGGAAATCATATTTTATCCATACCATACCCTACTTTTCAATGAAGAGGAATCATACATTCCACTTAAACCGGAAACCCAAAAATTTAAAATCCCCTTTACATTTGCTAAATGAACATCGAAGACATCTATAAAATTTATAAGCAATTTAATTGTATTCAAACCGATTCCAGGAAATTACAGAAAGGCGATTTATTTTTCGCATTGAAAGGGCCCAATTTCAACGGAAATCTTTTTGCGAAACAAGCGCTTGATACAGGCGCCGCCTATGTGGTAGCTGATGAAGCGCTTTCATTTAACGATGACCGTATCATACAGGTAAAGGATGTGCTTGCCACCTTGCAGCAATTGGCAAAATACCATCGCAATCAATTCACCATTCCCTTTATCGCCATCACCGGCAGCAACGGCAAAACCACTACCAAAGAATTGCTGCACGAAGTGATTTCTTCCACCTTTAAAACTTACACCACCCAAGGAAATTTAAATAATCATATTGGAGTTCCTCTAACGATTTTAAAAATAAAATCCGATGCGGAAATAGCGGTTATTGAAATGGGCGCCAATCACCTCAAAGAAATTGCGGGCTATTGCGAATACGCACAGCCCACTCACGGGCTGATAACGAATATGTGTAAGGCACACATTGAAGGTTTTGGAAGTGTAGAAAATATAAAAAAAGGGAAAGCGGAGCTTTTTGATTACCTGAACCTGCACAATGGAACTGCTTTTGTAAACACCGATGATGAAGCCGTACTTGCGAAGAGTGATCCTTTAAAAAATAAAATATTTTATGGCGCTAAAAATGGAGCATTGAATGGAAGCCTTTCTAAAAACGATCCCTTTATTGAAGTGAAAATCAACGGCGAAAAATCAATGAATATTCATACTCATTTGGTGGGCGCCTATAATTTATCCAACATCCTGGCAGCGGTTTGTATCGGTAAATATTTTAAAATAAAAGAGGAAAAAATAAAGAAGGCTATTGAAAATTATTTGCCTTCCAACAGTCGTTCACAGTTAATAAAATTAAACAGTAATACCATTATACTTGATGCTTACAATGCCAATCCCAGCAGCATGAAAGCGGCCATTGAAAACTTCGCAGCAATGAATGGCGATAAAAAAATACTTCTCCTCGGCGACATGAAGGAGTTAGGAGCAGAAAGTAAAAAAGAACACGAAGCCATCGTTGCATTCATTGATACCTATAAATGGCATGCAGTAGTTCTTGTCGGAAATAGTTTCGCCGAAATAAAAGACTATTACATTCATTTTGAAAATGCTACCCAGGCCGCTGATTGGTTCAAAAAAGAAAAGATAGAAAATGCGCATATCCTGGTAAAGGGCTCCAGAAGTATGCAGATGGAAAAAATTTTGGAAGCATGATCTGATTAGCAATTTTTCTACAAGATTTATAATTTATCCCTGCAAGCAATAATTCTTTTGTTCCCATTATTATGCACCTCAAGGCATCCAATTTTTTTGGGCAATCAGATTATTTCATTTCTATTTTCATTTTTTTAATTTTGAGTTCCAGGCTTGAGTTATTAAAAAACTAATCGGTATTTTGCAAACTCATTTAATTCCCAGAGATTTTCCGGTACGAAAATAAAATTCTTGTTCATCACCAATTAAATAATTTTTCAAAAGATGGAGTCAAAGACTACTAACTCAAGAAGGAAATTTATTAAAAACTCTACCCTTGCTATTACAGCTTTTACCATTGTCCCGCGGTTTGTATTGGGCAGAGGATACCTGGCTCCCAGCGACCAGCTCACCAAAGCGGTGATAGGCGTAGGTGGCATGGGGCGAAATCATTTTCCCTATGCCGGCACCCGCGTAGTGGCCATTTGTGATGTAGATCGCAAGCACCTCAGGGAGGCTTCTGATATGTTGAAAGACAAAGGGGTAAAAACTTTTACCGATTACCGCGAACTGATTCAATTGCCTGAAGTGGACATCGTACACATTGCCACACCTCCACATTGGCACGGCATTATGGCTGCTGATGCCGCACGGGCGGGCAAAGACATCTGGTGCGAGAAACCCATGACCCACACCATTGGAGAAGGAAAGCGTTTGGTAGAAGCCGTGGAGCAGCATGGGCGTATTTTTCGTTTAAATACCTGGTTCCGTTTTGAAGATAATTTTTATGGAATGCGCACCACGGTAAAGCCCATCAAGAAACTGGTGGAGAGTGGTTTGTTAGGATGGCCTTTGACGGTAACTATTGGTAAACTTACCGGCTTCGACTGGAAATTTTACTGGGTAGGAAAAACGAATCTTAATCCAACGCCGGTACCCTCAGAACTTGATTATAATTTTTGGCTGGGCCCCGCTCCTTATAAACCTTACAATCCTCATCGCGTACACCAGACCTTCCGGGGTTATTGGGATTATGATGGTGGGGGATTGAGCGATATGGGACAGCATTACATGGACCCGGTACAATATTTTTTAGGAAAAGATAATACCACCCCCATATCGGTAGAAATAGATGCGCCCGAGCAACATCCCGATGCGGTGGGCACCTGGCGCAAGATTACTTATACTTATGAAGATGGATGCAAAATAGTGCTGGACGGAGAAGGCACTTTAGAAGCGCCATATATAGAAGGGCCAAAAGGGAAATTGTATCCGGGTTTCCGTTCGGATATTCCTAATCTGGAAAAGAAATTGGCTGAGTTCCCCGACCCGGAACCACAGGTAACTGATTTTGTAAAAGCAGTAAAAGAGCGAAAGACGTTTGCACTCAATGAGCAAAATGGTCATCGTTCCTGCACCATTGTCAATATGGGTTTGGTGGCATTACGATTAGGCCGTTCACTAAAATTCGATCCTGTAAAACAGGAATTTATCGGAGATGAAGGAGCCAACCGCCTGCTGTTTCCACCACTTCGCGAGCCCTGGACGATTTAAATCATAGGATACGGTTAGTACCGAAGGTCATACCGCGGGCTTATCGATATAGAAGTTAGAATAGGTTAGATGGTTTCAATTATTTCTTAAAAAATATCAATACTATAAATAAAAATCTGATTTTATAATTATGAAGAAAATACTTTTTACGCTCCTTGCTGTCGCGATGTTAAGTTCTGTAACAATAGCGCAGGTTCAGAAAGACCAACGCACTTTAGTTACTAAAATCGCGGATTTATTGGCCCAAATGCCCGCCAAAGATTCTGCGCAATTAGCTTCGGGGATGAAGGAGATGGCATCTATGGGTCAAACAGGATTGGTGAATATGGCTGCTATGCTGGCGGCTCCGGGCAAAGGAGATAATTCTCAACTGGAATATGCTATCAATGGTTTTTCTTATTATGCCACACAACCGGGAAAAGAAGACTGGCGAAAAATGAGTGAACAGGCCTGGAGCCAGGCTCTGGAGAAAACCAGTGACAAAGTAAATAAGGCGTTTATCATTAGTCAGTTGCAGATAGTAGGGCAGAGTGATGAAACAGTATCCTCTTTAAAAAATTATTTAAATGATGACCAGCTATGCGATCCCGCGGCGAGGGCACTAATAAAGATAAATTCTTCTGCAGCCAATAAAGCATTGTTACAAGCGGCACAGAATGCACAGGGAACCTGCCGCCTCTCCCTTACAAAAGCGCTCGGGGAAAGTCATAATGTTGAAGCAGTTTCCCTGATAACAAGCCTATCGAATAGTGAAGACAAAATGTTGAGCAAGGTGGCTTTAAATGCCCTGGCAAACATTGCAGATCCTTCTTCGGCATCTATATTGGCAAAAGCCGCTGAAAAAAGCGGTTTCACTTTTGAAGAGACAAATGCTACCGATTCTTATTTATTATTCCTGAACCGCCTTGCAGAAAACGGCAATTTGAAATTGGTTAAAAATGCCGCCAAGGCTTTACTGAAAAATGCAAAACAGGACAACCAGGTATCTACCCGTATTGTGGCAATGACGCTTTTAGCCCGTGTGCAGGGAGATAAAAGCATGGAAGTATTGACAGATGCCGCAGGAAATAAAAATCACGAATACCGTGCTGCCGCTTTGAAACTGGGAGCCAATAACATCACACCCGCCACAACTAAACTTTGGATTAAAAAACTTAAAAAAGTGAATCCGGAAATACAAGCGGAAATCATTACCATGTTAGGGAACGCCAGATCGGGAACCGCACTCCCGGCCATGATGAATGCACTTAAAAATAAGGATACCAGGGTAAGCATTGCGGCCATTTCGGCTGTAGGGAAAACGGGCGGTGAAAGTGCATTAACCGATTTATTAAGCATTATGAAAAACGGCAACAGGGAAGAAGTAGCCGCTGTAAAAAATGCCATTGACATTATGAAAGGAGACGACGTGGTAAATAAAGTAGCCGATGCCCTATCCACCATGCCTGCAAACGCAAAAGCCCTACTGGTAAATGTTTTAGGAGCGCGTGCCGCACATAATAAGGTTACTATCGTTTTTCCTTTACTAAAAGACCCCGACACAGCCGTTCGTTCCGCCGCTTTTTCCGCGATAAAATCAATGGTGAATAAAGAGGATCTGCCTACCTTATTTTCGTTATTAAATGGCACTTCGCAACCGGAAGAAATAAGCGCCATTACCAATGCCGTTATTGCTGCTATCAGTGATGTATCCGATCCCTCTCAACGGTCGGCCATCGCCTTAAAGGAAATGGAAAATGCTCCTGAAAATAAAAAGCCTTTATTTTATAATATACTTAGCGCCCTCGGTGGTAGCCAGTCACTGGAAGCTGTTTCGAATGCTTTTAATAATGGTAATGCCGACATAAAGAAAGCCGCTTTAAACGCCTTGTCTCAATGGAGCGATAGCAGTGCTGCCGATGTCCTTTACAAAATTGGCCTTGAAACTCCCAACGGAGACTATTTGGATATTGCTATTAAAGGATTGATTCATTCCATAAACAGGGGCGCGTTTCCTGATGCAGAGAAACTGTTGAGGCTTCGCAAGGCAATGGACATTGCAAGGACTACAAACCAAAAGCAAATAATATTAAAAGAAGTAGGAAAAAACCGCACGTTCCCTGCTTTAATTTTTGCCGGCAATTACTTAGATGACCCCGCCTTGCAACAGGAAGCTGCCCACGCCGTAATGGATATTGCTTTGTCAAACAAAAAATTTTATGGCGTTGTAGTAAAAAATTTATTGAATAAAACTATGAGCGTTTTAAAGGGTGCCGATAGTGATTATCAAAGAGAAGCCATGAGAAAGTTCCTGGCAGAAATGCCTGACGGAGAAGGTTTCGCATCCTTATTTAATGGTAAAGACCTTAGCGGATGGAAAGGCCTGGTGGAAAACCCGATAGCACGGGCTAAAATGAATGAAAAGACATTGGCCAAAGAACAACAGAAAGCAGACGTAATTATGCAAAAGGGCTGGTACGCCAAAGACGGCATATTAAATTTCAGCGGCGAAGGCCAGAACATTTGTACCGATAAAAAATATGGTGACTTTGAAATGTTTGTAGATTGGAAGATTACTAAAGATGGCGATGCGGGTATTTACCTAAGAGGAACGCCTCAGGTGCAAATTTGGGATACTTCCCGGACTGACGTGGGTGCCCAGGTTGGTTCCGGAGGTTTATACAATAACCAAAAGAACCAAAGCAAACCGCTGACATTAGCTGATAACGCCATTGGCGACTGGAATAACTTTCACATCATTATGAAGGGCGATCGTGTTACGGTTTATCTTAATGGGGTGCTCGTTGTAGACAACGTGATACTGGAAAACTATTGGGACCGCAATATGCCTATATTTCCCGAAGAGCAGATTGAATTACAGGCGCATGGCACACACGTAGCCTATCGCGATATTTATATCCGTGAAATTCCGCAGGCCAAAGCATTTACCCTGAGCGACGAAGAAAAAAAGGAAGGCTTTAAAGTATTATTTGATGGTACCAATATGTACCATTGGACAGGCAACACACAAAGCTATGTGGTGGAAGATGGCGATATAGTGATCCGCCCTGAAAAGGGAAGCGGAGGTAACTTATACACCAAAGAGGAATACAGTGATTTTAATTTCCGTTTTGAATTTCAGCTTACTCCCGGCGCCAATAATGGCCTGGGAATCCGTACACCGCTGGAAGGTGATGCCGCTTATGAAGGAATGGAATTACAGATACTCGATAATGAGGCGGATGTTTACAAAGATCTTCAGCCCTATCAATACCATGGTTCGGTATATGGTGTGATACCGGCAAAAAGAGGTTATCTAAAACCAATGGGCGAATGGAATTTTGAAGAAGTGATCGTGAAAGGTCCCAAAATAAAAGTGATATTAAACGGCACGGTAATACTTGACGGCGACATCACCGAAGCACGCGAAAAGGGTACAATGGACCATCGTGAGCATCCGGGTTTAAAGCGCGATTCCGGCCATATCGGTTTTCTGGGGCATGGCTCGGTAGTGCGGTTTAGAAATATACGGGTGAAGGATTTATCTAAATGACGGGGCTATTGGAAGAAGATCAAACAGCATCCTGAATTAAATAATCCGGTAAATCTGATACCTTCTCGCAACAGACCTGATCCATCACCTGCTGGAGTTGTCTTTTTAAAATAGTAATGGTATGATTGGCGCCTTCGGCGCCCAAATAGAAACCTGAAAGAACGTGTAGAACAAATTGCTTTTGCACATACGTTGAAAGTTTTGGATGGAAAAATAAGCATCGTTTTTTATGATATGACCACACTTTATTTTGAAGCAAGTGATGAAGATGATTTACGAAAAGCAGGTTTTAGTAAAGATGGCAAACATCAAAATCCACAAATATTCTTAGGTCTGCTGGTAGGTTTGGGTGGTTATGCAATCGGTTATGATATCTTTGAAGGTAACATTTATGAAGGGCATACGCTTATTCCTTTCATCGAAAAAATAGCAGCAAAATTTAATCTTGAAAAGCCAATTGTTGTTGCCGATTCAGGTTTATTATCGAAAGACAATAGTATAGCTCTGAACGAAAAAAGATATGAATACATTAAAGCTTCTAAAAATGGATGAGCAGCAGGCCGTATTATACCAAATTATTGAGAAAAATCTCTAGGTGTTGCAACGCCGAAACAGGAGGAAATTCAAATAAAAGGAGGTCTAACATTTTTCTCAATTACAGGCGAAATACAGGATAAAAAGAGAATTCTCCATCCTTATCAACGAGTCAATCCTGTCGGTAAGTATTTTCCCGTATTAATAGGTCTCTGTTCCTTTTGCAGGCCAAATAGAAATTCATTTCTATCAATAAAACTGAAAAAATTCTTTCTCCTAGATTAAGTCTTCTCAAAAATTTACATTGATTTATCGTATAACTACGATGTATGACTAGTTCCCAAGATATTTAACTGCCAGGTAGGCCATCAAACCTGGTCCCATCTCTAAAGATCTCTCATCAATATCGAAAGTGGAGGTATGTAGTCCTGATGTGATACCACTTTTTTCGTTCGCTACCCCTATTCTGTAAAAGCAGGCAGGGATCTGCTGCGAATAAAATGCAAAATCTTCTGCGCCCATGCTTGGATCAATATCTAACACATTTTCTTTTCCCAAAAAATCTTCAGTGTATTGCCGAACTTCTCTTGTTAGATTTTCTTCATTATTAAGTACAGGATACCCTTTGCGAATTTCAAAATTACATTTACCTCCCATCCCTTCTACAAGTGATACGGCCATCTTCTTCATTCTTGCATGTGCTATCTCTTTCCATTCAATATCAAAAGTTCTGAAAGTGCCTTCTATTTCTACCTTATCAGGAATTACATTCGTGGCGCCTTCAGCAATTAATTTTCCGAAGGATAAAACTGAGGGTATTATCGGATTAGCCTGCCGGCTAACAATTTGCTGAAGAGCAATGATTAACTGGCAGGATATCGCTACAGGATCTATGTTTAAATGGGGGATTGCGCCATGTCCGCCTTTACCTGTAACTGTAATATATATTTCATCACTGCTTGCCAAATAAGGTCCCGCGCAAAAGCCCACTTTTCCAAAAGGAAGTTCAGGCATTACATGCTGCCCTATAATGCTTTTAGGTTTTGGATTTTCAAGCACGCCTTCTTTTATCATGATACTGGCACCTCCCGGTATCTTTTCTTCGCCAGGCTGAAAAATCAATTTAACGGTACCTGAAAATTCAGATTTAAGCTGGTTAAGAATATTTGCTGTTGCAAGCAAAGAAGAGGTATGCATATCATGGCCGCAGGCATGCATCACACCGGGATTTTGAGATTTATAAGAAACGTCATTTGTCTCTGTTATAGGCAATGCGTCCATATCGGCGCGCAGTGCAATAATCTGATCAGATGCCGATTTTGCTCCTTTAAGAAGGGCAACGATACCTGTATCCGCTTTTTTTTCAAATTGGATGCCCAATTTAGTTAACTTTCCTGCGACAAATGCTGAAGTCTTGAATTCCTTAAAAGAAAGTTCAGGATGAGAATGCAATTGTCGCCTATTCATAATCGTTACATGGTGAAGTTCTTTGGCTAAACTTTGTATTTTTTCTTTTAACATCTTTGCATAAAATTTATAATTATTAGATAGTCCTTCTCTTATTATTTAAAAGTATTAAATACGCCCAATATTTATCCTTTGTATTCAAAAGACTTTATTCCCATAAATCCTGATTTTTTTAATATAAATAGGGATCCCGCCAAAGGTTGGGCTATCAAGTCGTTTTTTAAAAGACCTGTTTTCGCTGTTGTAATATAGAGATCTTCCATTTTATCTCCTCCAAAAATGCATGAAGTTACCTGGGACACCGGTAGATTAATCTGGTGAAGTGGTTTTCCATTACCCGGATTATATCTTATTACTTTCCAGCCTCCCCATAATGCTACCCATAACATTCCTTCTGTATCTATAGTCATTCCATCGGGATACCCCTCTTCTCTTGGAATACTAACAACAATTCTGCTATCAGTAATGCTACCACTTCGGATATCGTAATTGTAAGCAACTACATTCTGATTAGGAGTATCTATATAATATAATGTTTTGTAATCAGGACTCCATGCCATACCATTAGAACAACTAACTCCAATTATTTTAGTATTTACGGAAAAATCCTTTTCAAGAGAATATAACGATCCAGCATAGCGCTTATTCGAAATTGACATTGTCCCTGCCCAAAAACGGCCGGCCGGATCGCATTTGCCATCATTAAAACGATTATCAGATAAAAATATTTCTACTTTTGATATAAGTTCTATTTTTTCCTTATTTAGATTTATTATTACAAATTCACTCTTAAGTGCAGCTACCAAACCGCCTGATTCTCTTATAGCTATAGCCCCTACCATCTGATCCAATTTAAACGATTTATGTTCAGATCGATCTGGATAATAGTAATGAATTTCACCAGTAAGTATATCCACCCAAAGTATTCTTTTTTGATTATCATCCCAAACAGGAGATTCTCCTAATAAACAACAATGTTTTGTAACCACTTCCAAATTAATTTGACTCATAATTTTACTTATAAAACATTACAAAATGCTACAATAACACCTCTAAACAATAGATATTATACCATATTAAAAAATGAATGATAATCTATTTTATGACAATATAATATATGAATGCAGACGGTGGGTACCATTAACCTGGAATTCAGCTTCATTAAAAGGTAGTAAGGGAAAGGCTTTATTGAACTGTGTAGCCTCCATCTATTACTACTGCTTGTCCAGTAATTCCTCCTGCTTTTTCGCTTGCAAGGAATAAAGCATAATTTGCTATTTCGGCCACATTAAGTAACCGTTTTTGAGGAACTAATGGATAAACAACTTCTTCCATGACTTTGTCAACCGAAATATTTCTTGCTTTCGCTATAGAAGATAATTGATTTTTGACAAGATCTGTATCAACGTAGCCAGGACAAAGTGCATTAGCAGTAATGTTGTACTCTGCCCCTTCAAGTGCTGTTACTTTTGTAAGACCAATAATACCATGTTTTGCACTATTATAAGCAGCCTTACCTGCAAAACCAATGAGACCATTAATTGAAGCCATATTAATAATTCTACCGAAGTTTTGCTTTTTCATTATTGGAAATACGTGCTTTGTTGTAATAAAAGTGGCGACTAACATCACTTTAATCAGGAGCTCAAATTTTTCAGTAGGAAATTCTTCAATAGGGGATATGTACTGAATTCCAGCATTGTTAATCAAGACGTCAATATGACCATATATTCTAAAGGTCTCATTCAATGCATGCTTTATCTGATTTTCATTGGTTACATCGCATCCAATACTTAATACTTTCCAATTCCGGGCACGAAAAGTATATTCAATATTTTCTAACTCTTTAATATCAGAATCAGTAATTACTACTCTGGCACCTTCCTTTGCAAACTGCTCTGCCATTTCAAGTCCAATTCCACGAGCTGCACCCGTAATGAATATTACATAGTTTTTCATTTCGAAAGATTTTTAAGCTAAGATTTAAGCATATTTAATAAAAAAGAATAGTACAATACCAGTAATAATTGCCCACCAAATAAAAGGGTTTCTCCAACCTCGTTGTTGTTCAAATTCTTCTGGTGGGAGAGAAAGACTCGCCTTATTCCAGATTAAACCTTTAAGTTCTAAATCTGACTTCGGTTTCGTCAATAAACTCACCATAACACATGCTGCCATACAAATCCAGAATACAATTCCTGTGCGGTTAAGAAATGGCATTTGTGGAAATGAAAATTCCATAAAAAATGAGAGTGGAATAGTTAATATTCCAGCAGCCAATGCTCCTGCGTGAGTAGTTCGTTTCCAAAGTATGCCCATAAGAAACATAGCAGCAATGCCGGGTGTAAAAAGTCCATATGCATTAAGCAGGTATAAAAATACTGGTTTATCTGAGTAACTAATAAGCACAGCGCTACTTATAATTCCTAAAATAATAATAACTATTCCTGCTAATCTTCCAAAGCGAACGGATTGGGATTCGGTTGCATTTTTACGGATATAGGGCAAATAAATATCCATGGTTAAAATAGTAGTACTTGAATTAAGTGCTCCTGAGATGTGTGACATGACAGCAGACACCAGGGCTGCCATTACCAACCCAACCAAACCGGAAGGAAGTAAGTGTTCTACTAATGTTACAAAAAGAAGGTCTGGTTTCTCTAAATTCGGGAATAGTTTTGTTGCAACAAGTGCCGGAGCTACGATCAGAAACGGGGTTAGAAACTTAAGATAATCTGCAAAAATTACTCCAATCCGCGCATGCCATTCATTCTTAGCAGCTAAGGTCCGCTGAACAATAAATTGATTGGTAGCGCAATAAAATATGCTGATACATAAGGTTCCTCCCAGGTATTGTGTCCAGGGGAAGTCAGGATCATCAGCAGGAAGAAATATTTTCCAATCCTTTGATGTTTCCATAAGAGCAGAAATTCCACCTGCAGCGTGAATTGTTGCAATCGATAAAGTTATCATCCCTATAATTAATACAGTAATCTGCAACATCTCTGTCCACACTACAGCACGCAAACCTCCTGCAATAGTATAGATCCCGGTAAAAACTGCAATTGCCAATATACTTGACATCATCGGGATACCTAATAA
>JBDSOE010000271.1:0-3762 GCA_039915005.1 Ginsengibacter sp. | reverse complement strand
ATTTTTTCAGGAAGTATATTTCTTAATTCACCGGAATAACCTGGTTGCTCATTCAACAACCTGCGGGCCCGTTTGGCAATTCCTTCGCCGGAAGCAGTAGATTCGAAACATCCACAATCTTTATATTCTTCTCTAAATGGTGTACTCAAAGCCATCCAGCCGATGGCTCCTGCAATATCATTGGATCCGCGCAGCACCTCACCATTGATTAAAATACCCGCGCCTATACCGGTTCCTACCGATAAAAAAATCGCATCATTACATTGCTGCGCATTTCCCTGCCACAACTCTCCTAAGATATAACAAGCCCTGTCGCTGTCTATACTTACCGCTATTTTCCCACTTATCTTTTTAACTTCATCCAGCAGCGGATAATCATCCCATCCGGGAATATTGGGAGCCCATACCGTTCCGGTTTTCATGCGATAAATACCAGGAACACTGATACCAATGGAGGTAACCGGATCCTCTTTCAATGAGGCGACATCCCTTAATTTAAGGATCTGGCTGGTAATAAGATTGCCAACTTCCGTTCCCCTTCTATTCTCCAAACCAATTGTTTCTTTATGTAACAGCTTTCCCTTCTCATTAAAAATGGCCAGTGCCAGTTTGGTTCCTCCGAGATCAAGTCCTAATAGAGCCATGAGTTCAGTATTAAGGTGAAGTGATAATTTTTAAAGAGTCAATGCAGGTTTCCGCTCCTTTTAAAACACTAAACTAAATAAAAAAGCATAAACATGCAAATCTATTTTATAAAAAATTTTTCTTTGTTAGATAATTTTCTTTTTTTCAACCCTTTAGCCTTTTAAAACAAGGGTCTGTAACAACATCATAACATCCTTTAACAACCAATACAGCATTGGAACAGAAGAATTTTATTCTATATTTATCCTTACTTTTAAAACGAAGCATTCCGTATAAAATGGTATATTTGTTAGGCAGTCTGCTAAAAGGAAATCTTTAAAGTAAATTGCGTTTATTTGCGTTTTTTAAATGATCTCAGATCAAAAGAGGGAAACAGTAAAAGAGCTGACTTAACATTAA
This sequence comes from Ginsengibacter sp., assembly GCA_039915005.1. Classification (GTDB taxonomy): domain Bacteria; phylum Bacteroidota; class Bacteroidia; order Chitinophagales; family Chitinophagaceae; genus Ginsengibacter. The sequence continues at coordinate 2,718 of JBDSOE010000271.1, read as the reverse complement.
ATAAAACTTATTTTAAATTGAGAACTAACAACATCGAAGTGAGAACTAACAACATTGAAGTGCCTGTTTCAGGAATGTTTAAAAATGAACGCCACGCATTCATCATAAAACAAATCAACTTACACAATAAGGTTTTATCGTCTGAACTAAGTGTACAGTTGGAGGTTTCTGAAGATACGGTAAGGCGCGACCTGGCTGAGCTGGCAGATGCCGGGGAAATAATAAAAGTGCATGGAGGCGCGCTTTCAAAATCATACCATTATCCTATTCAACAAAATTTAGCATACGCCCAGGATGCGAAAAAAGAGATAGCAAAGAAAGCCATAAAACTCATTCAGCCGGGAATGATCATTCTTACAGAAGCAGGGACCACCATGCTTGAAATGGTAAGAATGATCCCGGATAACATTGAGGCAACATTTTTTACAGTAAGCCCCTTAATGGCGCTGGAACTGTCTGCCCATCCGCTTTTAACCGTTTATTTAATAGGTGGACAGATTGATATGTCTTCACAGATCAATATCGGCGAAAAGCCCATAAGCGAACTTGCCGACATAAGAGTAGATCTTTGTTTCCTCGGAGCTCATGGCCTTGACGCAAAAGAAGGATTATCTGAAAAAGAATGGAAGGTAGCACAGGTAAAAAAAGCTATGATCAAATCAGCATCGAAGCTGGCGGTGATCACTATCACGGAAAAATTAAATTCTATTCTTAAAATGAAACTTTGCAATCCACATGATATTGATTATTTAATAACAGAACTAAATCCCAATAACAAACGCCTCGAGGCTTATAAAAAAAATATGCAGATCATGTAAAAGGATTTATCATAAACGATTTTTCGCCCACATAATTATCAGTTCATTCTTATCTGAGCTCCACGTTTTTTTATAAAGATCCCTTACTACTTCAATCCATTTTTATTTTCTGTTATTGATACAAAGTCAGACCGGTCCGGTCAGACTTTGTATCAATTCAGCAACTCATTTATTCTTTCAAATTGATATCCGCGGCTTTTTAATTTCGTGATCAATTCCGGTAAATGTTTATAAAATTTATCGGTGCGGCGTGGGTCTGTTCCAATATGAACAAGCAAAATAAATCCATTAAGCCCATTACCTGATCTTTGTTCATACTCCAGAATTAATTTCATTATCGTATCGCTGCCCAGATATTTACTACCCATTTCCGGAAAGGTATAATCTGCATTGCTGCGGGTTCCGGGCGAAAAATTTACCAATTGCAAACCCATCTCTTTTGTCCACGCGGCAATAGAATCATTGTACCATTCATAAGGCGGCAAAAAATAATGCGCTTCATTTTTATCAATACCCCATTCACTTAGTTCATGGTAAGCATTTTGCAAATCTTCAGTAAACTGCTGCTGGGTTACCAATAAACTGTCGCGCTTCCCCCAATCGCAATACAACAAATGCTTATCAGAATGCGAGCCCAAATAATTCCCGTTCTTCTTTAATTTTTTTATGAGGGATTTCAATTTCGGATTCCTGTAAAAATTTCCCGTCAGAAAAAAAGAGCCATGAATATTTTGTTTTTTTAAAACTGTAGCAATATAATTTCCACCATCGGCAAATTCATCACCGGTAAAAACCAATGCGATCTTTTTAATGGTAGTATCTCCGCGAATGATTCCACCATAAGAGAGTACAGTATTTGATTGAGACCCGTTTTTATTTTGAGAAAACACTTCCCTACCAGGAAGAAAATACAATATTGAAAGAAGAAGGATGGCTTTTATCATTGGTATCATTCTTAATAATCAGTTATTAAAAATCCTTCCATTTAAAACAGAATATTTCACATTATAATCCTTTGAGAAAACAACCAGGTTTGCTTTGAAACCCGCTTCTATTTTACCAATATCATTTGCTTTGATCAATTGTGCCGGATACGTGGAAGCCATACGCAACGCCTCATCCAAAGGAATTTCCACTTTCTCCACACAATTTTTAACGGCCTGTAAAAGGGTGAGACATGAGCCTGATAAAGTTCCATCAGGCAATGTAAAACGGTCTTTTTGTTTTACATGAACATAAGCGCCTTCTTTCACTTCTTCCACCGCATCAGTAATTAAAAATAATCTTTCATTCATTAATTTTTTACTGATAGTTAAAGTATTGAAATCAACATGAATGCCATCGGCAATGATACTGGCAAAAACATTTTTGGAAAGAAAAACAGCTCCCGGCAAACCCGTATTGCGATGATGAAAAGATGACATCGCATTGAATAAATGCGTAGCGGTAGTGATGCCATTTTCAAAACCTTGTACCGCCTCATCAAAAGTAGCATTGCTATGTCCGGCAGAGATAACCACTCCGTTATCTTTTAATAATTTCAAAATTTCAGGATCACACATTTCGGGGGCAAGTGTTATCATTTTCAGAACACCATCAGCCTCTTTCAATAATTCTTCCACCTCTTTTTTTTCAGGACGCTTAATGTATTGTATCAAGTGAGCGCCACGTTTTACGGGGTTTAGATAAGGCCCTTCAAAGTGCAAACCCATCACAGCAGGATGCGGGTTTTCTTTTACCACTTTTATCGCCTCACGAAATATTTCCATTGAATTGGTAGCAAGCGTAAGAAAAAATCCCGTTGTACCCCTATTTACAAGGCTATCGGCCATGGACTTCAAAGCCGTTGCAGAAGGCTTATTGGAAAACAAATAGCCTCCGCCTCCATAAATCTGCAGGT
>JBDSOE010000252.1:0-8231 GCA_039915005.1 Ginsengibacter sp. | reverse complement strand
GTTTTACCTACAGAAGGCCTCGCAGCCAAAATAATCAAATCGCTGTCCTGCCATCCGTACGTAACGCGATCCAAAGATTCAAAGCCTGAAGGCACACCGGTTATTTCATCCTGGCGGGTTCTGAGGTCCTCAATCCGTTGTATCGTTTTTACTAAAATAGTATCTATGCTGGCGTAATCTCTTTTTAAATGATTGTTGGTAATTTCAAAAAGCCTGCTTTCCGCCATGTCCAGCAATTCAAAAACATCAGTGCTGTCTTCGTACGCTTCGCCGATAATTTCGCCGCTGATTTTTATCAGCTCTCTTTGTATAAATTTTTGAAGAATGATACGCCCGTGAATTTCAATATTCGCCGATGATACTACCGAATTCGTTAGCTTGGTTACATAGAAGGGGCCGCCTACCAAATCAAGTTCTTCCCTGAACTTCAATTCTTCAACTACCGTAAGCAAATCAATAGGTGAATTTTTTTGTTGGAGCCCCTGCATCGCCCTGAATATCCGCTGATTGGCCTCCACATAAAAACATTACGGTTTTAAAATCTCAACTATTACATCAAACGCATTTTTTTCGAGCATTACGGCTCCCAGAACGGCTTCTTCCAGTTCTTTAGCCTGGGGCGGTACTTTGCCGAACATCATGGTGCTCAGTTCAGGACTTCCACTTTTTCTCCTTAATTTTCTGTCTTTATTTAGATTTGTAAGATCCATTTTTTTATTCCCTCTGTAGATTATTTTTTTAATTTTTAATGAATCGCTTTTTCTTTTTTCATAAGTGGGCGGCTAAGGTAATGGACAAAATCCTATTTAAAGAAATTGTTAAGGGCTTATATTTATCCCACACTAACTCACATTTACTTTCACACCTCCGGAGCTGCTTTTGCACACTATGCAGCGCGTTTTCCACAATTTAATTTTTTTTTCAATCATTTTTTAAACTTAATGCACATCCGTATGTGTACAAAACATTTATTGTCTTTGGGTAAATTTTACAAAAAAGAGTTTACTCTGTTTCCCTAAATTTTGATAAAAAATTACAGGTTTAAAATTTTTTTCGCTTAAAACCTTTAGGAGAAAGCATTATAAAAAATACATCCCCATTTTCTTTCTTAATTTTGAAATTCTGAAAATTAAAAAATAAATTTTTTATTAAAAGTATACATGAAGATTAGTTACAATTGGCTTAGAGAATATTTACCCGTTGATGGTATTACATCGGGAATATCAGGCAATCCCCGTAGAATCGGTGACATCTTGACCTCAGTAGGGTTGGAAGTGGAAAGCATTGAAAAATATGAAGAGATTACCAATGGCCTTGAAGGATTAATAATTGGTGAGGTGTTGCTTTGCGAAAAACACCCCGATGCCGATAAATTAAAAATAACAAAAGTAGATATTGGAAATGGGGAGCCTTTACAAATAGTATGTGGGGCCGCTAATGCGGAATCCGGACAAAAAGTAGTGGTGGCTACCATTGGAACCACTTTGTATCCTAAGTCGGGCGAGCCTTTTACAATTAAAAAAGCAAAGATACGTGGAGTGGAAAGCAGGGGAATGCTGTGTGCTGAGGACGAAATTGGCCTGGGAAACAGCCATGAAGGAATTATTGTAATTGCGCCGGAAACCAAAGTGGGACTACCTGTAAGAGACTATTACCAGATTTACAGCGACCACACTTTTGAGATAGGATTAACGCCCAACCGTATGGATGCTATGAGCCATTTGGGTGTTGCAAAAGATGTGTGTGCCTATCTTTCGCACCACAACAATAAAGAGATAAAAGTAATTACGCCCTTTAAAAATAATTTTAAAGCCGATGATAATTCGTATCCCGTAACTGTTGAGATAGAGGACCCCGTAAAATGCGAGCGCTATACAGGAGTGAGTATTTCGGGCATCAAAATAGCCCCTTCACCGAAATGGTTACAAAATAAACTGAGGAGTATTGGCTTAAAACCATTGAACAATATTGTTGATATTACTAATTTTATTTTGCATGAAACCGGCCAGCCACTACATGCTTTTGATGCCGATAAAATAAAAGGGAAACTGCCCGGCAGCCCCGCAGGTAAGATTATAGTAAAGACACTTCCGGCAGGAACAGCTTTTAAAACGCTTGATGATAAGGAAAGAAAACTAAGCGCGGACGATATCATGATTTGTAATGGAAATGAGGAGCCCATGTGCATTGCCGGTATTTTTGGCGGTGTGGATAGCGGCGTTTCTGAAGGCACCACGAGTATCTTTTTGGAAAGCGCCATCTTCAATCCTTCGTACATCAGGAGGTCATCGCTACTGCATAATTTGAGAACGGAAGCGGCCATTCGTTTTGAAAAAGGCGTGGACATTAGTAATACAGTAACGGTATTAAAACGTGCAGCCATGCTGATAAAGGAAATTGCGGGCGGAAAAATTTCTTCAGAAATTGTTGATGTATATCCTGTGCCAAAAGAAAAGAAGGAAATTATTTTATCCAATCATTACCTGAAAAAAATAAGCGGTAAAAATTATCATGCGGATACGGTAAAGAACATTTTAAAGAGTTTAAATTTTTCCATCTTACGGGAAGGCTTAGACGATATTCAGGTGGCGGTTCCGTTTACCAATCCCGATATCACCATTCCGGCAGATGTTATTGAAGAGATCATGCGCATTGACGGACTGGATAATATAACCATACCATCTTCTATTAAAATGTCTCCTGCAATAGATACCGGTTTAAAAAGCGCCCTGCAAAAAGAGAAAGTTATTTCATGGCTGAATGGGAATGGCTTCGCCGAAATTTTTACCAATTCCATTACTAACAGCAGCTATTTTAACGCTGAAACCCTTGCCCACACGGTTACAATCATCAACAGCCTCAGCGAAGGCCTGAATGTGATGCGGCCTTCCATGTTACCCACAGGGCTTGAAAGTGTCTCTTATAATATTAACAGAAAAAATAGTAATCTCCTCTTCCTGGAGTTTGGCAAAACGTATTCCAGGCATGAAGATAAGTATGCGGAAAAAGAAAACCTCGCGCTTTATTTTACCGGAAATAAAAATGAAGGAAGCTGGAATTTTTCTCCGAAAAAAATTGATATTTATTACGTAAAAGGAATTTGCAATTCTATTTTTTCTCTGCTGGGATTGAATACTTTTAGTTTTGAGATTATAAAAAATGAAGAGTTAGATGATTGCCTGTCGGCCAAAGTGGATGATGCCAACGTCGCGATAATGGGAACCGTGAATAGAAAGCAATTGGAAGAATTCTCGATAAAGCAGCCTGTTTTTTTTCTCTGCCTGGATTGGCAAAAATTAATGGAACTGACAGCCGGTAAGGAAGTTTCATTTGAACCCATTGCAAAATTTCCGCAAGTGCAAAGAGATCTTTCCCTTGTAGTGGATAAACATATACAGTACCAGTCCATAGAATCTCTAATAACTTCTTTGCGGTTGAAGAAATTAATTCATCTTAAATTATTTGACGTTTTTGAAAGTGAAAAATTAGGTAATAATAAAAAATCGCTTGCTATCAACTTTACCTTTTTAGACAAAGAAAAAACTTTGACAGACAAGGAAGTTGACGGTATGATGAATAAGATTATTGACGTTCTTGAATCCCAACTTAATGCAGAAATAAGACGCAATGCCTGAATCCATTGACATTCATATAAAAAACATTCAAACCAAACTTCAGCTATTGCTGAAGAAGCATGTGGTGCTGGTAAACGAAAATGCAAGGCTTGTAAAAGAGAATCAAAATTTTAAGTCCAACGAAACTATATGGACGGAAAAAATGAATTCGTTGGAACTGCAGGTAAATATTTTAAAAGCATCTGCCGGGAAACTGGAAGGAAAAGAAAAAAATGATTTTGAAAGAACCATTAATCAATACATAAGATCCCTTGAAAAATGTATGGCAATCCTCAATAATTAACTATGGCAAACAACCCGCTCATTCCTTTAAACATTACCATAGGCGATAGAAATTATCGCATTAAAATATTGCCTTCGGATGAGGAAGTGGTAAGGAAGACATTGAAGACAATCAATGACAAGATCATAGAATTTCGCAGTCAGTTTGCCGGGAAGGATATGCAGGATTATATTTCAATGGTATTGATCTGGTACGCCACCGAATCGCTGGGAAATAATAATCAAATAGTCAGCAACACTTTACTGGTGTCATTATTACAAATGGAAAAGCAATTGGATGAGGTGATATGATGCTGCCTTCCTGATTGATATTTATAAATTTCCCCATAGCTGAAACTTTATACATGGTATAAAAAAAACCGGGGATAATCAGTCTCCGGTTATAGTTTCAACAATTATATAATAAAATTATTTTACTTTCTTAAACATCATGATGTAACCACAGAGGGTTTTCTTTTTCTTTTTACTTACCTGCAACGGTTTTATAATGTGGTATTCTGTAACTTTTGGAATATAAGCGTAATTGATAATGTTGCTTTCCATACCATCGCCATAATGTTTCTGATATACCACTTGTTTCTCATCATAGTCGTACATTCTTATTTCATACAGCTTCGATGCCATGTCGCCAATGAAAACAAACTGGTACCAGGTACCCTGAGTCAGCGGAACAATTACCGGCATTTCGTATTCGCTTTCCATGGTCATGGTAGCTTCTTTCACTACAATAAAACCTTCGTGCGCCAGCTTTTCCTTTAAACTATCGGCCTGCTTTTTTAATGTAGAATCAAAACACGAGACCTGTCGTATTCTATCCTGCCCTTTCCCGACGCCTGCTATTGATAACAATACAATTAAAATCAATAAATGATTTTTCAAAAGGTTTTTCATTTTGATTATGGGGAAACCAAATAAACAATATTAATGATCTTTCATAATTACCAAATGTTATTTCTTTTGCATAGCTGAACTAACATTCAAAAAATGTACCATGAAAAATGTACCATCAGAACGCAATAAGGGCTTAGATTATTGTTAACCCCTTTTCTTTTTTTTGGGAAAAAGAAAAATGGTAATAAAGGATCATTCGTTTATTTTAAAAGAAGAATATAGGACAAAGACACACTCCTCGCTCATAATTCATAATTCAATTCTTATAAGAGTAAATTCCATTGGCCTGTGCCGTACATGTAATCGTAAGTTCATTGATGCACACATGAGCAGGAAGAGAGGCACAATAAAATACACTTTCGGCAACGTCTTCAGCAGATAAAGGAGTATAACCTTCATAAGTTTTTGCAGCTTTTTGCGTATCCCCTTTAAATCTTACCAGGCCAAATTCGGTTTCGGCTGCGCCAGGTTTTATGTTGGTTACCTTTATGTGATGGGGAAGCAGATCTATTCGCATGGTGCGGCTAATGGCATCTACGGCGGCTTTTGAAGCACAATACACGTTTCCTCTTTCATACATATCGTCTCCGGCGATGGAGCCGAGGTTGATGATGTGCCCACTGTTTTTTTGAGTCATAAATGGCAATACCGCTTTACTCACATACAATAATCCTTTTACGTTCGTGTTCAGCATGGTATCCCAGTCATTGATATTGGCTTCATCAAAAAAATCGCGGCCAAGCGCCAGCCCGGCATTATTTACCAATATATCTATAGATTGCCATTTTGCGGGAAAAGCGCGGACACTCTTTATCACTTCTTCGTTCACCTGAACATCAAACGGGGCGCATAGAACTTCAATATGATATTTTTCTTCGAGCGTTTTTTTTAATTCTTCCAATCTCTCTTTTCTTCTTCCATTGAGAATGAGGTTATCGCCATTTTTGGCAAATTTTTCAGCACAGGCTTTTCCAAATCCCGAAGTAGCCCCGGTAATAAAAATGATACGGCTCATGAATTTCTGATTTTATGATGGTTAAATTAATTCTGAATTTGAAATGAGGTGGCCGGTGAAAGGTTGCCAACCCTGGAAAAGATTGGCAACCTTTTTCAGTTTGCAAAAATAAAATAATACAGGTACTGTTTGTTGAAAATGTTGCTGATATGTTTGGTATGCTATGAAAATCATTATTCAAATACCAATTCATCTGGTGAGGATACGATGGACAAGCGATCAATAATCTTGTGGTATAAGAAATCCTGCTCTTCCATTTTATGCAGAAATAGAATCAGGCTATCATAAAACCCCGATGTATTCACTACAAAAATCTTTTTGTTGTAAATATTTAATTGGTTCCAGGTAAGCATTTCAAAGAATTCATCCATAGTGCCATACCCGCCCGGAAGTATGAGTGCCGCATCGCATTTTTCATAAAACATCCGCTTGCGCGCATGCATGTCTTCCACTTCAAACATTTGGGTAAGTCCTTTATGCTGGTGCTCTACAGTACATAATATTTTAGGCATTATCCCTATTACTTTACCGTTTTTTTCCAATGCGGCATTGGCTACAGCCCCCATCATTCCTTTATTCACACCGCCATAAATAAGGGTTATATTTTTTTTTGCAAGAAGAAAACCAAGTTGTTTTGCGTGCTCATAATACAAAGGATCATTGCCGCTTTTTGATCCGCAGAAAACTGCCAAAGAAGTAATTGCCATATTTTTATTTATCTTGGAATAAAATTCAAACTTAAAACACACAAATCCAATTTTCTTTTTTAAGGCTCTAATTTAAATTTATGTCTCCAGCAGTATTACTCTCTTTTATTATCGGATATTTTTTAATGCTCATTATTGTCTCTCGTCTTACTTCTAAAAAATCTTCTGACAACGCTACTTTTTTTATTGCCAACCGTTCTTCAAAGTGGTACCTGGTGGCATTTGGGATGATCGGTACGGCTTTGAGCGGTGTTACTTTTATTTCTGTTCCGGGCGAAGTGGGCAATGCCGCCGGTGCACAATTCAGGTACTTTCAGTTTGTATTAGGAAATGCGGTTGGGTATTTTATTGTGGCCGGAATTTTACTTCCGCTTTATTATAAAATGAACCTCATTTCTATTTATGAAGTGATAGAGCGCACCCTTGGAAAAGTGAGCCATAAAACTGCCGCGGCCATATTTTTAATTTCAAGAACCATTGGCTCTGCTTTTAGGCTTTATTTGGTTGCCATCGTTTTGCAAAAATTTATTTTTGATGAATGGGGCGTACCCTTTTGGTTTACCATCGTTATTTGTTTGCTACTAATATACGGATACACTTTCAGAGGAGGCCTGAAAACCATTATCATTACGGATACGCTTCAAACTGTTTTTCTGGTATCTTCTGTTTTTCTTTCTATTTATTTTATTTGCGATAGTTTGAATATGGGCATAGGCGAAGCGTTTAATTCGATAAAAGAAAGCAGCTATTCAAAAATATTTTTCACGGATAATTTCGTTACCAATAAGTTTCATTTCAGCAAACAATTTATAGGAGGCATTTTTGTAACCATCGGAATGTTTGGCCTCGATCAGGATTTGATGCAAAAAAATCTGAGTTGCAAAAACCTGAAGGATGCCCAAAAAAATATGCTAAGTTTTACGGTCATCTTTGTAATCATCAATCTGTTTTTTTTAAGCGTTGGCGCGCTGCTTTATATTTATGCAACCAGGGAAGGAATTGCTATTCCGCTTGATGCTACCACAGGATTACCAAGAACAGATTACCTGTTTCCTGAAATTGCGCTGAATCATTTTAAGGGAGTGCCTGCGGTAGTCTTTATGCTTGGGCTTACCGCCGCAACCTTTGCCACCACTGATTCCGGGCTTACTGCGCTTACTACTTCTTTCTGCATTGATTTTTTAAATTTTGGGAAGAATACCATACTAACCGAAAAACAAATGGTACGAAGGAGGACTATGGTGCATGTCGGGTTTTCTATTTTGATACTGCTTGTTATTCTATTGTTTAATGCTGTCAACGATGCTTCTGTGGTATCGGCGATCTTTAAAGTAGCCACCTACACGTATGGCCCGCTGATTGGATTGTTTGCGTTTTCTTTGTACGCTAAAAAACGAAACGTTATGGATAAAGCCACTCCCGTCATTTGCATACTGGCTCCGTTGGCGTGTTTCTTTATTGATAAATATTCTACTTTCTTATTCAATGGCTACGTTTTTGCGGAAGAACTTATAATTGTAAACGGGCTGCTTACTTTTATAGGATTATTATTAGTATCTAAAAGAAAGACAGAAGAAGAAATAAGATTATCTCATGCATGAAATTGTAAACGATAAGGCTACCCGGTATGCTACTCATTTTTCTGAGCCAACGGATGAATTGTTGCGGGAAATAGAAAATTATACCGGGCAACATCATGCT
>JBDSOE010000241.1:0-4335 GCA_039915005.1 Ginsengibacter sp. | reverse complement strand
ATGCAAAATCTTTTTCATGATGGCGGTTTTTCATCAACAGGTGTTACGCATAGCGTAATAGAGCAGATGGAGAAATGATGGTTGTAATTGGATTATAATGTTATGAGGTTGCGTTGTGTGGTTATATTGTTGAACGGCTGAGCCGCAATCTGTTTATTGTTTTTTGCCAGTAAAATTTAAAAATTAGTTTATTAACACCATAAAAAAATACTGCTCATTTCCGAGCAGTATTTTTTTTATTTTATAGTAAAAAAATCTTTGGATCAGCTTTTTCTTAAATTCTTTCAACCCTCTAACCTCTTCAACAATATCACAATATAACCATTCAACAAGTTAACGAACTAATCAATATTCATCTTCATTAAAGAAGAAATCTTCCTGGCTGGGATAATCGGGCCATATATCTTCCAGGCTTTCATAAATTTCCCCCCCTTCATCTTCAAGCTCCTGTAAATTTTCTACTACCTCAATAGGTGCACCACTTCTGATAGCATAGTCAATCAATTCGTCTTTTGTAGCGGGCCATGGCGCTTCTTCAAGATGTGAGGCAAGTTCTAGTGTCCAAAACATATTTTATTCGTTTTATTTGCTGTTAAAAACTAAAAAAGGCTTTTTAATTTTCCGCAAATGTAAAAGTTATATCGGGAAAACCAAGTATTGTTTTTTTTGATTCATTTCTACTGGTTGGATGATTTTTTTGCCATTTGTGTTGCATACGTCATTATAATATTTTTTAGTTTTCCAAATTGTAATTTACCCTTACATTTAACCATGTTAAAAGCTAAGGGTATTTATAAAAATTATGGTTCTCTACAGGTATTAAAAGGTGTGGATATTGAGATCAAAAAAGGAGAAATAGTCAGCATTGCCGGTTCCTCCGGTGCCGGCAAAAGTACACTGCTGCATATTTTAGGCACTTTGGATAATGCGGATAAAGGAGAGGTTTTCCTGGATGAAATCAATGTGGGCCGGCTGAAGGGAAAGAAATTAGCCAACTTCAGGAATCAGCATATTGGCTTTGTTTTTCAATTTCATCACTTGCTTCCTGAATTTTCGGCATTGGAAAATGTTTGTGTTCCTGGATGGATTGCGGGTAAAAAGAATAAAGAAATTCGCGACAGGGCCTTGGAATTATTGGAGATGCTGAATCTTAAAGACCGTGCAGAGCATAAGCCCGGCGAGCTATCGGGAGGAGAACAACAACGAGTGGCGGTGGCGAGGGCATTGATCAATAATCCATCTATTGTTATGGCAGATGAACCTACCGGAAACCTGGATTCTGCCAATGCAAAAGAATTACACAATTTGTTCATTGATTTAAGAAATCGTTTTCAGCAAACCTTTTTAATTGTTACGCATAATGAAGAACTGGCGCAACTCAGCGATAGGATCCTGCACATGAAAGATGGGAAAATCATTAGTTAGCTCTTAATTTCTTACCTCAATAAAATGAAAAAAGCGCTTATCACTATTGTATTGTTAATTTTTTCCAACACTTTTATGACGCTTGCGTGGTATGGCCATTTGAAAATGAAAGAAATGAATAAGCTGGTTGGAGTAAGTTTATTCACCATCATTTTACTTAGCTGGGGCGTGGCTTTTTTTGAATATCTTTTACAGGTGCCGGCTAATAGGATTGGATTCAATGAAAACGGTGGCCCATTTACTTTGTGGCAATTAAAAGTGATACAGGAAGTAATTACTCTTACCATCTTCACAGGATTTATGTTATTCTTTTTTAAAGATCAGCCACTTCGCTGGAATCATTTAATTGGTTTCGGTTTATTAATTCTGGCTGTATTTTTTCTCTTTAAAAAATAAAGATGTTGAGATTGGCCGCCAGTATTTCGGTTGCATGCTGAACAACTGGATAAGCCTTCCAAACTTTTTTTTCTCTTTCCTTTTTTACATTTTACTTTGCCGGTTAATATTATAAAATGATAAAAGAAAAAATACTGGTAATAGGCGCTTGTGGGCAGATAGGAGTGGAGCTTACGCTTGCCTTAAGAAAAATTTATGGTGGGGCCAATGTAATTGCTTCCGACCTGCGTGAAGAAAATCCTTTACTAAAAGATACCGGCCCTTATGTAAGTCTGGATGTAATGAACAAGGAAATGTTGCATGTCCAGGTAATAAGGCAAAATATTACCCAGATATATTTACTCGCCGCGATTTTATCAGCCACCGGAGAAAAGAATCCAAACCTTGCCTGGCATTTAAATATGCAGAGCCTCCTGAACGTTTTGGAAATTGCAAAAGACGAAAACATCCAGAAGATATACTGGCCCAGCAGCATCGCGGTTTTCGGTCCTACCTCGCCCAAAATAAAATGCCCGCAGCAAACGATCATTGAACATACTACGGTTTATGGCATCAGTAAATACGCGGGTGAATTTTGGTGTAATTATTTTTTTAACAGGTACAAGGTGGATGTGCGCAGCATCAGGTACCCCGGATTAATAAGTTATAAAAGTGAGCCCGGCGGAGGCACTACGGATTATGCGGTGGAAATATTTCATGATGGCATTGAAGAAAATAAATACAAATGTTTTTTAAAAGAAGATACTTACCTCCCAATTATGTACATGCCCGATGCCATACGGGCAACTATTGAATTGATGGAATCCCCATCTGATAAAATTACAGTACGTACTTCTTATAATATTTCAGGCATGAGTTTTTCACCAAAGGAAATAGCCGCTGAAATAAAAAAATATATCCCTGGATTTACTATTGATTATGAGCCTGATTACCGGCAACCCATTGCTGAGAGCTGGCCTCAGAGTATTGATGATTCTGTGGCAAACAAGGATTGGAACTGGAAACCTGAGTTTGATCTTGGCTCAATGACCAAGGATATGATGTTGAATTTGAGAGGAAAAATTGGAAAGTAAGTTTTGAAAAATAATTTATGAAATGTCTAACAAATACTACCTGCAACGTGGAGGATGTTTGTTGATATTTGTCGGAAGAATTAATTATTTAATAAGTAATTTTTTTAATTCTAACACTCACTTAAACAAAAACAAAATGAAAAAGATCATCTTAGCAATGGCCGTTGTAGCCGTTCTCAACGGCAAACACTCAGGCACAGAATGCTGCAAAATCTACTACTTTGAGCATCGTTGTTAATGCTGGTATTCCCACTACTTCCGGTTTGTCTTTTGCTTATGGGGCTGATTTGCAGGCTGATTTTGCCGTAGCTCCCACTACAAAAATCACTGCCAGCGCAGGCTATGAAGACTATTCGGTAAAGGGAGGTGGTTCAGTAAGCGGAGTGATTCCCCTATTAGCAGGCGCTAAATTTAATTTAGGAAGCAATCAACTTTATGGCCATGCACAATTGGGCTATGTAGTTTCTACTGTGAAAGGTGGTGGTGGCGCTTTTGGCTATGCACCAAGCATAGGGTACTATTTCAGCCCAAATTTTGATGCCTCTGTTAAATATCTTGCATATAGTAAAAACAGTTTTACAACTGGTTCTGTAAACGTTCGCCTTGCATACAGTTTCTGATTTAAAGAATTAAAATTTTAATAAAGAGCCTCCTATCGGGGGCTTTTTTATTGCCTGGTTAAGAGGAATTTTTTGGGAAAATAGTTTCTTTCTTAAAGGAGATCAGAAACCCAATACTTCCTTCATACCAAAAATTCCTTTTTTATCAACAATAAATTCTGCTGCAAGCACAGCACATTCTGCAAATCCTTTGCGGCTATGGGCGGTATGGATGATTTCAATATCATCAACTTGTGAGAAATATTTTACCGAATGCGTTCCGGGTACTTCGTCAATTCTCTTGCTGATGATGGAGAGTTCCACTTCATTCTTAGAGTCAGCATTTACCCATACATTCTTTTGACCGGAGGATGCTATTATTTGTTCGGCAAGCGTAATAGCGGTTCCACTTGGTGCATCTTTTTTGTGTGTGTGATGTATTTCTTCGAGGCTCACATCATAGGCCGGATGCGGTTTCATGAGCGCGGCTAATTTCTTATTCAGCTCGAAAAAAATATTTACGCCTACGCTGAAATTACTTGCGTATAAAAAAGCGCCGTTTACTTCGCGGCATTTTTCTTCCACCACTTTTAATTTTTCCAACCATCCTGTGGTGCCTGATACCACGGGTACTTTTTCATTAATGCAAAATAAAATATTATCCACTGCGCTTTGCGGATTGGTAAATTCAATGGCTACATCTGCCCGCCGGATATTTTCTTTTGTAAGATCATCAAGATTTTGGTCGTTGATGCTCAATACAATCTGGTGGCCTTTTTGTAAAGAAATTTGCTCAATGGCGTGGCCCATTTTGCCGTATCCTAATAATGCTATTTTCATAA
>JBDSOE010000234.1:0-3193 GCA_039915005.1 Ginsengibacter sp. | reverse complement strand
CATCCACTTCCCTGATGTTTGCCAAAAATTTATTACCCAATCCTTCTCCTTTGCTGGCGCCTTTTACCAAACCGGCTATGTCCACAATTTCTATTTGCGTGGGTACAATTCTATCCGGCTTTACCAATTCGGCCAGTTGATCCAATCTTTTGTCGGGCACATTTACGAGCCCCACGTTTGGCTCAATAGTACAAAACCGGTAATTGCTTGCCTGTGCCTTTGCACTGTTGCTAACCGCGTTAAATAAAGTTGATTTTCCTACATTAGGCAATCCTACAATTCCTGCTTTTAAAGCCATATCTTTTTTACAATTTTATTTCCCATTAGCCGGGATCTTTAATAATCATTTCCCTTCAAACAAAATATTTTGCCGCGGGCGCGCAAATATACCATCATTTTATTTTGGAGACGGATAAGGGTGAGTAAGGGGGCCATTTAAATTCGTTTCGGATCAAAGATTGCCCACCTTTGAAAATGGATTTCTAATTGGGAATAAACTTAAGGTTGGCAACCTTATTTTAAATTTTGATAAATTTGCCGCAATTTAAAATTTTCCGTTATCATGATTATTGAAAAAGATGGATTTATTCATCATGTTTTTTTCTGGTTAAAAAACCCTGAAAATGCCGGCGATTACCAACAATTGATCGAAGGGTTGCAAAAGCTTTCCGGAGTAAGCACTATTAAAAACCTTCATATCGGTAAGCCGGCATCTACAAGACGGGAGGTAATTGACAACTCCTATTCTGTGTCGCTGCTGGTACTTTTTGATAATAAGCAGGGACATGACAGCTACCAGACCGATCCCCTTCATTTAAAATTTGTTGAGGAATGCGCGCATCTGTGGAGTAAAGTACAGATATATGATACGATTGATGTGAACAATGAATAAACTTTGATGCGTCATTGTTAGAGCTTCAGTTCCCGTAATCGAGAGGCCCCGGTTCCCGTCATTGCGATGCGCCAGGAATAGTTTTGTAATTGAAATGACTTCCTGCGCAGAAGCAATCTCATAACCGGCCATTATAAACGATTTCGGAGATTGCCACGGCGCGGGTGGTTTGTCTTGATTGAAAGTTTGTGTGTGCGCCTCGCAAAGACGAAAGTAAGTTTGACATTGCGTTTGCGGTTCCATCATTACGAGGGCGTACTTCCGTCATTGCGATGCGCCAGGAATAGTTTTGTAATTGAAATGACTTTCTGTGCAGAAGCAATATCATGACTACTAAAAGTGAGATGAGCAGAGTATGCAATTGCCCGCCTGTCTTTGACTTTCGGGCAGGCTTCGGCGCGTAGAGTCTGTAAAAATTTGAAGTCATTACTGCGCCTCACAATGACGGATAACTTCCCAAAGTATTGCCAATAATAGCAGATAAATTTATCAATTTAATCCCTACCTTGTGGCTACTCTCTCCATCCACAAGCCCGCTTACATATTTTTTCGGAAGTTTTTAGTACTCACAATCTATTATACATTCACTAAAAAATTTGTTATGAAAAAAATGATGACAGGCATCCTGTGCATGCTTATTTTATTATTATTTACCACTCATGGCTTCTCACAAAGGATGACGTGGACTACCAAATCCAATACAGCAAAAGACCTGGCAATGAAGGGCGCCAGTCATTTTATGAATGCTGAATTTGAACAAGCCTATATGAATTTTTCCGAAGCGGTAAAATTAGATCCCAACTTTACGGTGGCTCTTGTTTTTATGGCCAATCTTGCCAAAGGTGAATCTTCGAAAGAGTATGGCCGGAAA
Source organism: Ginsengibacter sp. (assembly GCA_039915005.1). Taxonomy (GTDB): domain Bacteria; phylum Bacteroidota; class Bacteroidia; order Chitinophagales; family Chitinophagaceae; genus Ginsengibacter. Next base: position 1,430 of record JBDSOE010000234.1, on the reverse strand, counting down.
GCGCTTCAAAGTGCAGCCAACAAAACTAAAGGAGAAAAATTATTTGCTTCGCTCCCTACAGAGGGCAACACTCCTGAGAACCGACGTGATATTTTTGAAAAACTTCATACTATGTTTCCCGATGGCTACCTGCTGGCAACTTTTTATGTGAATTCACGAAATACTTCTGAAGAGCGTTTTGCCGCAGCTCAGGAAACTATTGCAAAATTTCCCGACCAGCCTTCCATGTATAATACGATAGCCTATTATTATATGCTGGATAGAAAAGATCTTGATATGGCAAAACAAAACCTGGAGAAATACCTTTCAATGTATCCGGAAGGTTGCAATCCGTATGATTCTATGGGAGAATATTATCTGAATGCCGGAGACACTGCCAATGCCGAAAAATATTATAAACTGGCGCTGGAAAAATATCCTTTTTTTAATAGCTCTATCAATGCGCTTCAAAAAATAGAGGACGCCAAAAAGAAATGATCTTTGCACTATTTGATGATACAAGTATTGAAAATGTAAGCAGCCATGCAGAGACTCTGCTTTGAATCTTTACAAGACAATTATTTTTTTCATCTTAAAAAAATCAAACTATGCAACACCTCAAAACCAACACTCGGTTCCTTGTATTGGTTTCAGTTTTATTTCTGATTAGCTGTAATGAAACTGCAACCACTTCAGAAACAAATGGCAGGGATACAACATCAGTCGTTTCAAATGCAGACACATCTTCAATGCCTACCTATGACTCTGCAATGGAACCCTTAACGGTGGGAGCAAAGATGTCCAAAAAGCTGGGTGATACTTTGGGCGTTAAGATGTATGAGTTTACAGCAAAGCCAGGAGAATCATGGGCATTGCACACCCATCCAGACCATACAGTTTATGTTCTTCAAGGTGGTAAAATGGCATTATACAGGCGGGAGACAGGAAGGCAGGACACACTTACCTTTCCAACAGGAATGGCTTTGATAAGTGGTCCATTATCAGATTCCGGTAGAAACATTGGAAATACTACCATAAAGATGCTTGTGGCAGATATTTACAGACCACGTAGTAAATGAAGTTTTATTTAATAAAGTCAGGTCGATAAAAACATTTTCCCGGTTTTCAATCTTTGTTTAAATTAACAGTGACTCTTTTGATTTGCAGACTGCATTTGGATAAGACTAAACTTCGGTACAGGATACAATTTCTTTATTCCACAAAATTCTTCTTTTTGATTCTGTCATTCCTGAACAGAAAATTGTTTGTGTGCCTGGTGGATTCTTTAAGCAGCCGTGTTGTTTACTTTTTATTTAATGCTCTTTTTTATTTGATTGCTGATCCTGTAGTCAACCATACCATTAAAGCGTAACGGAGGAATGCCGGATGGAATGGACATGCGCAATGAAGGATCTTTTGCCATTCTTTCTCTGGCCGAAAGCCTTTCATAA
>JBDSOE010000211.1:0-6723 GCA_039915005.1 Ginsengibacter sp. | reverse complement strand
GAGGCTACGAAGAGTTTGTTTGATAAAAAGCAAAAATTATTTGTGCATTGCAATGCCGTAAAAGAAATGTTGCTGGCAATGGATTTTGTAAATGAGTTTGGTTTTGATGTAGTAATTGTTGGTGGGGCAGATAGCTGGCAGATTGCCTCCCTGCTGAGACAAAATAATATAGCGGTCATTCTGGGCCAGTCTCATGCCTTGCCTCTTACCAATGATGATGATGTGGATCAGCCTTTTAAAACTCCTTATCTTTTGCAAAAGGCGGGTGTGCTTTTCGCCATTGCAGATTATGACGGCACCACCCGCGGACGTAACCTGATGTATAATGCGGGCACTGCCGCTTCCTACGGATTGACCAAAGAGCAGGCATTAAGCGCCATTACTTTTAACGCCGCAAAAATATTGGGTATTGATGGCACCACGGGCACCATAGAGGAAGGAAAAGATGCCAACATTATCGTAAGCGAAGGAGATATTCTTGACATGGAAAGCAGCGTGGTGGACCTTGCCTTTATCCAGGGAAGAAAAATTAATCTCGATAATAAGCAGACCCAGCTTGCGGAGAGATATAAATATAAGTATGGATTGGAGTAATTGGAAATGCATGAGGGCTTATTAATCGTATGTTATTTAGGACTACTTCCACGCACTCTAAATACTCTCTAATCATACGCATCGGACGATGCCCATACATAAGTTACTATGCTAAAGAGGCAAGTTGTGTGAAATTTTATATTTATTCCGGATTTGTATCAGCACTCCTTCTTACAAGCGATTTTTGTCTTATCCTGTTTTCTCCGGTTTGGGTTTCTGTTTAAAAAATTATTTCAGTTGGTAGGCCACCACTTTTTTCGCATTGAAGGTAGGCACGTATAAAATCTTTTTGACCTTATCAAAACCAATATCGGCGGTGTTCATTTTTTCGGCATGAGATTCCAGTAAGGTCTCAATATTTCCACCCGCAGTAACATAGAAGATGTAGCCGCTCCATGCGGTTAAAATAAAATCACCGTTACCCACAGGCTCAATGCCATCAATACCCTGCGGCATCTCGGCAACCCTGATTATTTTTTTATTCTTATCAGCCTTTATAAAATTTTTACCGGCTCCTATGTACAGATCATTACCGATCGCTTTTAATCCATTCACTCCTTTTACGTCATCAAGATAAAGTGAGGGCACATTATTTTCTATTCTCCATATTTTTGCCGTCCGCGAATCGGAGGCGTAAACAATCCCTTTGCTGTCAACCGTTATGTCATTCAATCCTTTTGCATTTTCAATGGCTATTTTCTTTTCTACTTTTCCTTTTTTAATGTTTATAACAATTACTTCGGAAATGTCTGCCGCATACATTTTGTTTCCAAACCTGCCAAGTCCCTTTGGCGCATTTAGCCCTGTGATCCATGTGGAATCATACCGTTTTCCGTCAGTGCTAAGTTTGCCTACACCGCCTATTCCATCAGCATCCCATCCTCCGCCATTGATCAGCGACACGTATAAAATATTATTTGCCAGGTCTGGGAGCACAGATTCCGGAATGGCTACAATGGTATCGGTTTCCCAAATTTTTTCCAGGGAATGGGTTTGTGCTTTTGCTGTAATGGCAGCACTCAAAATAAGAAAGCAAATAACTTTTTTCATAATGCTGATTTTTATTTTTTAAGGGAATAATAATTTTTTGATCATGTCTTATAATTAATATCCGTCAACGTTTTCTTTTGCTATTTCAAATTAAAACAATGGCCCCGGATAATTTTCCAAGGCGTGGCTTTATTTAACAAAATAAAACGATAGGGGTAAATTTAGTTGAAATATTTATAAAGCCTGTATTTAAAGAAAGCAATGCAAAGAAGAGTATTTGGCTAAAATATTTGAAAGAAAAGGTTGGCTTATTATTCAGTTATTTGGGTTGGTATCATTTCAGATTTCTGGTGCGCGATGTGTCATTGAATTACTTTACCCTTTATTTGTTTCTGGCAATAAAATGTTGGAATGTGCGGATCAGGACAGTAAAAAAAATTATGAAAAAAATTAAAAATGTTAAATTGGTAAAACGATTGCTTGTAATTTTAGTACATGAAAAATAATCGGAACTATTTATTGCCTATTATTCTGGTAACCTCATTATTCTTTTTATGGGGGCTTGCGTATGGACTTCTGGATGTGCTGAACAAGCATTTTCAGTAAACGCTTAATATCACCAAACAGCGATCTACATTGCTTCAGGCCGCTTATTTTGGGGCTTATTTTTTAATTGCTTTGCCCGCAGGGTATTTTATGCAGAAGGTGGGTTATAGAAAAGGCATTATCACCGGGCTGTTATTGTACGCTGCAGGCGCATTACTTTTTTATCCTTCAGCACAAAATGCGAGCTTTACTTTTTTCCTTCTTGCTTTATTTATTTTAGCCAGCGGGTTAACCTTTTTAGAAACCGCGGCCAATCCTTATATCACGGTTTTAGGAAATCCCGAAACTTCTGAATTCCGGTTAAACCTTGCACAGAGTTTTAATGGTGTGGGATCATTTTTGGGCCCCATTATTGGTGGTGCTTTATTTTTTGGTGGTGCGCCTGCTACAGGTGGCTCTTCTGAATTGGATTCGGTAAAGTATGTATATCTCGCTATTGCGGCGGTTGTGTTACTGGTGGCTTTTTTGTTTTTTAAAACGCCCATGCCTGAAGTAAAAGAAGAAGAATTGGTGATAGATGAAAAGGGGCATTCAGGCAAAAAATTATTTGAACATGCTCATTTTGTTTGGGCAATTGTTGCGCAGTTTTTTTATGTGTCCGCACAGGTGGGCATAGCCGCGTTGTTTATCAATTATTGTACGGAGAAAAATATTGGCATAAGTAATGAACGCGCCGCTTATCTGCTTTAGGGGAGCCTGGTGTTATTTACTGCCGGAAGGTTTGCAGGCACTGCGCTTATGAAAATAATAGCACCGAATAAACTGCTGGCATGGTATGCACTCATTAATATAGGTTTGTGTTTTGTGGTGGTTACTGCGCCGGGCATTATCTCTGTGTATTCGTTGATGGCCATTTTCTTTTTTGAGTCTATTATGTTTCCCACCATTTTTGCATTGGGGATAAAAAACCTTGGTGCTTATACAAAAAGAGGAGCTTCGTATATTATCATGTCGGTGGTTGGTGGAGCCCTGGTGCCGGTTGTTATGGGCTCTTTGGCGCAGTCTCACTCCACGCCATTTTCCTACATAGTTCCTCTGATCTGTTTTGTATTTGTATTTGTATTCGGTGTATATGGCTATAAAATAAAAGCGCGTTCATGAAAAGATATTCTTTTACACTCGATCTGAAAAATGACCCGGAACTGATCCGGCAATATGAAAAGATCCATAGAGAAGTATGGCCCGAAATAATAAGATCTATAAAAGATTCCGGGATAGAAAATATGGAGATATACCGTTATGAAACCCGGTTATTTATGATAATGGAAGTGGGTGATGATTTTAGTTTTGAAAAGAAACAGCAGGCGGATAGCCACAATGCCAAAGTGCAGGAATGGGAAGAACTGATGTGGAAATACCAGCAGCCTCTGGCCGGAAGTGCGAAAGGTGAAAAATGGAAATTGATGGATAAAATTTTTGAGCTAAAAGATTTTTGAATTGTATGTGGCTTTAAAATATCGCAAAGGCTGTCAACCTTACTAAGTTTATTCCAAATTAGAAATACTTTGTTGAAGGTTGGCAAGCTTTAACCCGTAATGATAATTGGAATTACACCTTCGCTATTAGGGGTTTTCACTAATTATAAATAAATTGCCCAAAAAAAGTATGTTTCGTTTAAATGAAAAAATAGCAATTGTTACCGGCAGTGGTAGTGGGATCGGAAAAGCAGTGGCCCTTTTATTTGCCAGGCAGGGCGCGGAGGTGCATGTTATAGATCTGAATGAAGACGCCTGCAATGCCACCGTGAAAGAAATACAGCAGGCAAACGGAAAAGCGTTTACGCATGTATGTAATGTTACGGTTCAGCAGGAAGTGAAAGATGTTTTTAACAAGATCGGCAAAGTGGATATTGTCGTAAACAGTGCCGGCATATCGCACATCGGGAATGTGGAAAGCACCACGGAAAGTGATTTTGACAAGGTTTACAGCGTGAATGTGAAGGGAGTATATAATTGCCTGCAGGCGGCGGTTTCTATAATGAATAAAAACAAAAGCGGTGTTATCCTGAACCTGGCTTCTATTGCAAGTAGTATTGGATTACAGGACCGCTTTGCTTATTCCATGAGCAAGGGCGCCGTGTATGCGATGACGCTGTCCGTTGCGAAAGATTATATTAATAAAGGTATTCGATGTAATTGCATTTCGCCGGCCAGGGTGCATACTCCTTTTGTAGATGATTTTATCAAAAAGAATTATGTCGGCAAAGAAGCGGAAATGTTTGATAAATTATCTAAAAGTCAACCCATCGGTAGAATGGCGAAGCCTGAGGAAATTGCCGGCCTAATTTTATATTTGTGCTCAGATGAAGCCTCCTTTATTACCGGCTGCGATTACCCGATAGATGGTGGTTTTATCAAACTGAACAATTAAAAATTTACTTTTTACAAATAAAAAATCATAATGAAACTAATACGTTTTGGTGAAATCAACAAAGAGAAAACAGGAATTATTATTAACGATGAATATTACGATACTTCATCTTTTGGGGAAGACTATAATGAACATTTTTTTGAGACTGACGGTATGAGTCGTTTGGAAAAGTTTATTGAATCCAATAAAAATAAACTCCCTAAAGTCTCAAAAGACCTTCGTTTGGGAAGTCCTGTTGCCCGGCCTTCAAAAATTATTTGTATCGGGTTGAACTATGCCGATCATGCAAGAGAAACCAACGCGCCCATTCCTGTGGAGCCGATTATTTTTTTCAAATCAACTACTTCTTTAATGGGTCCTTTTGATGAGGTAGTTATTCCAAAAAATTCTACGAAGTCGGACTGGGAAGTGGAACTGGCTTTGGTGATAGGTAAGAGAGCTTCTTATGTGGAAGAAGCGCAGGCTTTAAATTATGTGGCGGGTTATTGCTTGCACAATGACCTGAGCGAACGCGAATTTCAATTGGAAAAAAGCGGACAATGGGTAAAGGGAAAAAGCTGCGATACCTTCGCGCCTCTCGGTCCCTTTATGGCTACCCCCGATGAAGTAGCTGACGTGAATAATTTGCGTCTATGGCTTACCGTTAATGGTAAGAAAATGCAGGACAGCAATACGGCTAATTTTATTTTTAAAATACCTTTCCTGATTTCTTATATAAGCCAGTTTATGACGTTGCTGCCCGGAGATGTAATTTCTACAGGAACGCCTCCGGGTGTGGGTTTGGGAATGAAGCCGCCGGTATATTTAAAAGCGGGAGATGTAATGGAACTGGGCATTGATGGCCTTGGTATTTCAAAGCAAAAAGTGATTGCCTATTCAAAATGAATACCGGTCGGCACAGAAGGTCCGGCTATGGTCTCCAGCCAATGTCTGACCTTTGGTACCGACAGCTACTTAAAACCGGCTGCATCTTGGTCATCATCTTTTATTAAAGAAGTACACGATAAACAATTTACAAATATGGATCTGCAATTAAAAGACAAAGTAATTATTGTAACCGGCGGCGCCAGGGGAATCGGTGAAGGCATTGTAAGAGTATTGGCTGCAGAGGGCGCCATTCCTGTAATTGTGGGGAGAAACCAAAAGGATAATTTAAAGCTTGTAGAAGAATTATCTTCTGATGCCATAGAAATATTCCAGGTAGTTGCGGAATTGAACAAGCCGGAAGAAAGCGAAAAAGCAGTGAAGAAAGTGATTGAAAAATACGGACTAATTGATGGGCTTGTAAATAATGCCGGCTCCAATGATGGGGTTGGACTGGAAAATGGCAATTATGAAAATTTTATGGCAAGCCTGCACAAAAGTTTAATTCATTATTACCTGATGGCACATTTTGCTTTGCCTGAATTAAAAAAGGATAAAGGATCCATAGTAAATATTTCTTCCAAAACGGCAGAAACCGGGCAGGGTAACACTTCTGCTTATGCGGCTGCCAACGGAGGGCGTAATGCTTTGACGAGAGAGTGGGCAGTGGAATTGCTGAAATACAACGTACGCGTAAACGCAATTGTGGTGGCAGAATGCTGGACACCCCAATACGAAAAATGGATTCAGACATTACCCAATGCCGAAGAGAAATTAAAAGAAATTACCTCCGGAATTCCCCTTGGCCAGCGAATGACCACTACAGCGGAAATAGCCAATATGACTGCCTTTCTTTTGTCAGAAAAATCGAGCCATACCACCGGGCAACTGATTCATGTGGATGGCGGCTATGTTCACTTGGACAGGGCTTTGGCCAATACCTGAGTTTTTCCCTGATAAAATATTTATGAGGGTTAAAAAAATAAACAATGGCAGGAGGAAGTATCTTCTTCTTTCCATTACCTCAATCAAAATGGATACATATGTCGGGATAACTGCAATGTGTTAAGTTATTTTAGGAGCGGACAGGCCTGGCGTCGGGTAGGTTTTATCTTCCTGGCTTTTATCTTCATAGCAAATCACCCCTATGAAAACAATTCCCTATCCCTGTTCCGGATGTCATTTTTATCATAAAACCTTTCCACCCATTTGCCGGAGTTGTCAAGTTTGGCAGGTTTCTTTTCTTTGTTCTCTTTACTTTTTTCTGCCTTATCCAGTATGGAGCGAAAATTATAATGA
>JBDSOE010000192.1:0-3925 GCA_039915005.1 Ginsengibacter sp. | reverse complement strand
GGATTAAAAGAAGGTGATATTATCCAAAGTATAGACGGTGTTCAATTAGAATCCTCATCAGAATTTTCAGAAAGGATTGCAAGACACAAACCAGGTGATGTGATAAAATTAACTTACTTACGTAATGGTAGTCCGGCCACCGCATCGGTTACTTTAAAAGCGGAAGAACCGCCAAAAACTACAGCAGGGAATGCCGGATCTCTTGAAGAAATATATAGAAAGTTGGGCGCCACTTTTGCACCACTTACCAGCGCACTTAAACAACGTTTTAATCTGAATTCGGGCGTGGTGGTAACGGATGTTTTGAAGGGTGGTTTTTTTGACCAGGTGGGTATTCCAAGGGGAACAATAATTGCTTTTATTAATGGAAAACCGATTAACAATCCTAAAGATATTGATGTTGCTTTATTGTCAGCACAAAGAGGTATTATACAAATTCTTGCCATTGCACCGGATGGTTCCAGGGTGGTTTTTAATTTTTCTTTAGGAACGTAAAAACATTAATTTAGCCACTATCAACTATCAATTAAAAACTCATTCAACAATTGGGTTTCTTTTTCCCGTTCACTCAAAATATCATGAAGGGGCAACGTGTATTTATCATGCAGATTTTCTACTGCCTGTAATAACTGCCGGCTATGGTTTTGAAGATAACCATTCACAGTGGAATGCAGGGTTGCTTTCCATCGTTTTAAAATTAATTCTTTGGCAACATCTGGTGGTATTAAGAGCCTTGCTCTATCTACCAATGATTGCTTCCTGTCTTTTATTTCTTTAATAATTTTTTTGCAATGTTTCAGTTCTTCTTCCAGTTCTGTGTGTTTTGCAAAACGAGTTTCGTCTTCCTTTATCATTTCAGCAAGGCGGGCAATTTCTTTTTCAGATTTTTCCATATCAATTTTTAACCTGGCAATTTCAGCTTCTAATTCCGGTTGCTTTTTTAATGTCTTTTCATTGGCTTTAATCCGCTTCACTAAATTTTTGTATTCTTTATCTGCTTCCTTATACTCGCCTTTTAATTCTTTAATCGCATCCTTGTGTTCTTTCAGTTCTTTGCTGCGCCATACTTCATAATCTTCTTCATTCCACACGTCATCTTCCAGCTCATTTACTTCGGTAAACATTGCCTGTATTTCATCTCTGCGTCCTTCATTATTTCTCAATTCCTGTAATACTTCCGGGTACTGGCTTTCCAAAATTTCGTCATCGGGTATCAGTTCCGCATTCCATCCACTGGCAGCCACGCTTTTCAGGTCGGTATTCAACTGGCTCCAATAGGAAGCCAGCGCTCCACGGCTTTGATAATTATCTAACACCGGTTTTTGACCAGTAGCCAATACTTCAATAGAAGTAGTAAAACTCACCGAAAATTTGCGGTAAAGTTCAAAGATGTTTTTATTCTCAGGCAACGCTTCAAAGTCTTGCACTACTTCTGCCCACCAATCATTTAATTGAACGCTATATTGAGTTTGAGTTGCAGATATGCTTTCGCTTTCATCAAATAATTGTTTGATGTTTTCTTTCTGTTTAATGGCATCCGTAAATTGTAAATAATGTTCTTTAAAATCGCAGAAGAGTTTTTCTTTAAGCCTGGGATAACTGTCAAATAATTCCGCCAAAGATTTCACTTCACTTTCGGGTATGCCACCATGTAAATGCGCATGCACATCCTGCGGTTCAGCCGGTGGCGCATTGTCCACAAACCTTCGGATATTCAGATTGTATTCTTCGGCTTCTAAATTATTCATTTCATCCACCGCTTCATTCTTTCCAACTAACTTGCTGTACTTCGAAATTTCATTTTTATGCCGGTAAACAAAGGCGATTTTTTCAATGTCTTCAGGTCGTAATTTATTTTGATTTTTGCCTTCCTTGTATTCACGGTCAGCATTGATAAATAAAACATGGTCTCTGGCATGCGCATCTTTCTTATTAATCACAATAACCGACGCGCCAATGCTGGTACCATAAAACAAACCGGATGGCAAGCCAATGACAGCTTCAAGGTAACCTCTTCCTACAAGCCATTCCCTGAACTTGCGCTCTTCACCACCACGAAATAAAACCCCATGCGGCATTACGACTGCCATACGGCCTGCATTGTTGGTACTGGCCAGCATGTGTTGTACAAACATAAAATCAGCTTTCCCTTTATTCGGCATCCAATAATTGAAACGCTCTTTAAATTTCATTCCATCCCTGGTGTAGTTTTGAGAAAAGGGCGGATTGGCAATGACAATGTCAAAGGTTTTTAATTCCCCTACACGTTGGCTATCATAATGCAATGGATTCATCAGGGTATCCCCATTCAGAATTTTGCTGTCATAGATATTATGGAACAGCATATTCATTTTGCTCAAACTCCAAACAGTTCCACTTTTCTCTTGCCCATATAAAGAAAGATTTTTAGCTGTACCGTATCGGCTTTCCACGTAGTTTTCACTCTCAATGAGCATGCCACCACTACCCACAGTTGGGTCATACACTTCTGCATCAGCTTCGGGTTCCAGGATGTTCACCAATAATTTTACTACCTCATTCGGCGTATAGAATTCTCCCGCTTTTTTACCTGCGCTATCGGCAAAGTATTTAATCAGATATTCATAAGCAGCGCCCATTAAATCAGGAAATTCCAAATTTTCATCAGTAAGGATTTTCTTATTGAACTCACGAATTAATTCTCTTAAATCTTCATCAGTTATTTGCTTATTATTTTTACCAATACTCCGATTGAAATTGATGGATTTTAAAACTCCTTCTAATTTATCAAGGTTGGCATCTTCCAAAGCCGCAAGCGCTTTGTTGAGGTGATCACCAATTTCCTCCTGAAGGTCCTTGATGTAGTTGTATGGATGTTGTTCGCCTTCTTCATCCGTATAAAATTCAGGGTCTCCATCTAATCTTCTCCATCGTGCTTCCAGTGGAACGAAGAAATCATATTCCGGTGCGTTTTGTCTTTCCAATTCACCATATATCATTCCCGGTTCTTCGAGATGGCGTTTCTCTATGAGATTTTTCTTCCTCGTATCCCGCTGCAAATCAAATTGATCATTAACGCGTTTTAGAAAGAGCATTGCAATGATATATTCTTTAAATTCCGAGGCATCCATATTACCTCTTAAACTTTCACACGCTTCTTCCAAAAAAGTTTCTAAGCGGGAAAGTGATAGTCTCTGGTTTGACATGTTACTTAGGTAAAAAATTGAAATCATTAATTTCTTTCAATTTCAACAATACGAAATTATTATTCGGTTATAAATTAAAAATTTAGCTGGTGAAAGTCAGCGTTAGTTTTTCAAGTGAAGAGGAAGTCAAATGTACAGTATTGCAATAAATCTTTTCATATAAAATCAAAATTCTCTTTATTTGTTCTTTTACTGTTTCAAAATAAAATCACCACCACAACCATTTAATCTTTCGTCCTTTATTACAATGCACCAAGCCACTTCATTGTTCTATTTTCCTTAGCTTCAGTTCCAATTTTAATATTAGCACCCACTGCAAATGGCGGCCTGATATAAATAAGATTAAGAAAATAATTTCAGATTGTAAATAAGCATCTGAATACGGTAAATAAAGAAATACAGAAAATGAAATCCGCAAGGGTGAATATTATTCTTCAAGAAAAAAATACGAACTCATTTTGAGTGACGCATTGTCAAAGTGAGGAGATTGTTCGCAAGCAGAAACCCAATGCCGCCCTCATCCTTTAACGGCATTTCAGTTCTCAAAAGTGACTTCGCCATTGTTATCGTTATAAATCCTGGTGATTCTAAACATCGCTTAGGTTTCTAATGCCTCTCTGTCCCATTTAGCCAATGTTGCCGCCGCTTCATAAGTGCTATTCAGGAATTCTAACAGCATTTTTTCAGGATCTGCAGACTTTTGCACGATGCTGTAGGGTAGAATGAATTCACTTAGTGTC
>JBDSOE010000180.1:0-4998 GCA_039915005.1 Ginsengibacter sp. | reverse complement strand
CAGGTCTATCTCCGGTATTGCAGGCACTTTCGTTTTTCGGTCCTTTACCAATTCAGCTCCCACAAATAATCCGTGGCCGCGCACATCTCCAATGATTGTATGTTTTTGCATTAGGGTTTTTAGCCCTTCCAGTAGAATATCTCCAACCGTTTTTGCATTTTTTTGCAACTCTTCCTGCTGAATTATGTTCAAAACTGAAAGTCCCGTAGCCATCGAAACAGGGTTGCCACCATAGGTATTGAAATACTCCATGCCGTTATTGAAAGAATCTGCAATCTCTTGAGTTACAATTACCGCTGCCAACGGATGTCCATTGCCAATTGGCTTTCCCAATACCACTATATCCGGTTCCACATTTTGTAATTCAAATCCCCAAAATTTTTCGCCTACTCTTCCAAAGCCAACCTGAACTTCATCTGCAATACATACGCCACCCGCCGCTCTTACATAAGCATAAACATTCTTCAAATAATTTTCCGGTAATGGAATCTGGCCACCTACACCCAATAAAGTTTCACAAATAAATGCGCTAATACCGGTTCCGTTTTCTTGTAATTTTTTGATGATATTTTTTACATCTGCTGCATATTTCTCCCCTGCATTTTTATCATCGTATTGAAATTGGCCGCGGTAAAGATCAGGTGAAACTGCTTTATGAATATAAGGTTTTTGTTTAAACCCTCCTTTACCATCAAATTTATAAGGACTCATTTCTATTGCTAATGTTGAAGTGCCGTGATAAGCATGATCGAGCACAATGATATCTTTTAGCTTCGTGTAATGACGTGCTATTCTTATGGCCAAATCATTAGCTTCACTTCCAGAATTAACAAAATAACAAACGGATAATTTGTTTGGAAGTGTGTCTGTGAGCGCTTTTGCATAATCAACAATGATATCACTCAAATACCTGGTATTGGTATTGAGCGAGGCGATTTGTTTCTGCATAGCCTTTACCACAACCGGATGGCAATGGCCCACATGACTTACATTATTTACACAATCCACAAAAGTATTTCCCTTGTCATCATACAAATATTGTAAGGCACCTTTGATAATTTTTAAAGGTTGTTGATAACTAATGCTCAGGTTTTTACCAATATACTTTTTTCTATCGGCAAGTAATCTTTTATAATCATCCCCTTCAGCAATGATAGAAGAAAATCCGCAAACCTTTCTAAATTCATTATGTGCTTTTATAGGATTGATTTTTATTAATTCAAATAAAAGTTCCCAGGCAGGTTTCTCAGTTATAAAATGATGTTCATTATTTGTATTCAGTGATGCATTCCACGCAGATTGTGTTACGCTGATACAAAGCCTACCTGCAATAAGATAATAAAGCAATTCAATTTCTTTTTCTTGTAATGGATAAGATTGATGGTAGCCTTTTACTACTAACGTCGCCGCTTTTAAGGAATCCTCATTATTAAGCATAGAATACGTGCAGGCAACGGCGAGATTATTTACGAGCGCTGTATAAACTGAATCACCGAAATCTATCAGTCCGACAATTTTGTTATCCCGGATTAAAATATTAAAATCGTTAGCATCATTATGAATGTATGCATGCCGTAGTGAAGGCAAGACAGGTAAAACTTCTGTTTCAAATTGCAGCAAAAAATAGGCGGCAATCCTCCGGCGTTTATGGTCTTTTATAAAATGCAATTTAGCATTGGCATCTGCAGCAGTACTAATGTCCCACGTGTAATGACGGTTCATTGCCGGGTGCGAAAAATCTTTTAAGGCATTATCCATCTTACCTAAAAAATTTCCTAAATCAATAAATGCATTTTCAGGTAAATTTTTGCATTCAACCCAAAAATCACCTTCTAAAAAAGTAAGAATGCGGATGTAATAATTTTTGCCATCCATCATAAAATGAGTTAATTCTTGCCGCTCATCGTTCAATATGAAATGCTGAAACTTTTTTAACAGATCACTTTTAGAAAGATGATTTATAATTTTTATTTGCGCATCCAAAAAATCCAGTCCATGCTCATCGGTGGCTACTTTAAGAATGTATTTATTGGAATCTTTATCTTTTAATAGAAAATTTTGTTCATCATAGCCGTTCAATTTTTTTACATCTACGGTAAGATGGAAATTTTCATTTACAATTTCTTTTATTAATTTTTCTGAAAATATCATGTTATTTAGTTTTCAACATCATTAAAATATGTGCTGCCGACCAACTGAAGTTTTTAGCGTTTAATCCTTTCCCTGTTACTGGATGGTAATTCTCAAAAATAGGAATATCGGTTTGCATACCTTCCGCATTTTTCCATAATTGATTGAGCATTTCATTTGCTAATTTGGTATAGCCATATCTATTTAGTCCTTCTATGCCAAAGTAAAATTGATCAAGCCAAACAGGCCCACGCCAGTAGCCATTCTGAGGATTGAATTGTGGATTGTCTGCCGCGAGGGTGGGCAATGGTACTCTGGTATTAAACTTATTTTTATTTGCCATTATCTTTTCTACAGAAGATGCCTGTCTGTCATTCGAGACTCCCGCCCACAAAGGTATCCAACCTTCCGGGCCTTCAATTCGTATAAGGCCTTCATGAGCAAAAAGCTTATCGAAATAATATCCTTTTTTAGTATCAAAAAATTGCTTGTTGATCAGTTCTTTCAAAGTGGCGGCTTCGTTTTTCCATTGAATTGCATCATCAATCTTGCCCAATATTTCAGCCAGTTTTTGCAAAAATATTTTTTCCGCATAAAGATAAGAATTGAGGTCAACGCTTTCCTGGTTGAGCGACCATGCATGGCCGTTATTTTTGATTATAACCGCACTATCGAATCGTACTGCATTATCCATTCCACTCTCCCACGCAGCAGCAATGCGGGTACCATCTGTTGATCCATATTCACATAATTTATTATCATCATGATCACGGTTTTGATACCACCATTGATGGTACTTTACCAGTTTAGGATACATCTCTTTTACAAAAGAAATATCTTTAGAATTTTGATACACGTTCCAAACTGCCCAAGCCGAAAGTGGGGGTTTGGTATCGCGCCAATTGTTTTCCTTTTTATCGGTATAAATACAATCCGCAACCATACCATACTCATCCTGGTAATCAAACATACAGCGAATATTATTTTCAGCCAGTTCAGGATTAAAGAAACTCAATGCGACAGCCTGTTTCCAACTATCCCAGCTCCACACGCCATAAAATCCCTGGTAATTTACAGAAGGAAAAACACCGTCATGCAAAATATCTTTAGCCGCACTTCGCCAGTTTGTGACTAAAGTAATGATGGATTTAACTCCCAGTTTTCTTTTGCCCAAATCAAGGGCAGGTGAATGAGAAAAATATTTTTGTAAATAACCATTCCACCGTGTTTCATTTTTCTTTAATTCTTTTGAAAAAACATAGTCTGTTATTTCCGGAGTGATTTCTGCGGAATCAGGATAAAAACTTTGTACCTGTGATAGCTCGAAATCTTTTCCCGGCAGAATGTTGATATTCTTTAAGGTGGCAGAATAATTATTGGTATTAATCTTTATATCCAGAGCTTTTTCAGAAAAATAATTGATCATGAAATGATAATCGTTCTTTGGAAATGTTACTTCTATTCCGTTGTCCTTACTTAAAATATTTTTCACGGGAAGAAGTGCATCGCCTTTGTATAAAATAGCAATTTGTCTTTTGCGGTTACCCTTATTAATAATTTTTGTTTGAATCAATGCTTCGCGATCAGAAACAAAAATCAGTTTCAGATTAATATCCAAATCACCAATTTGCAAATCTTGTTCAAGTATTCCGGGATAATAACTAAGAGCTGCTTTTGCATTCGACAATTTTATTTCTTTTCCATTTTCATAAATATGCAATTGTGAGAAATTGTTGGCCAGCCATCGTCCGTCCATGTCCATCAAAAGTGGACCCGCAAACCCGCCATAATCTTCTTTCCGCTGTGGTAATGCATACGCATGCCATGCGCCCAAATCACTAAAAACAGATGGTTCTATGTTTTTTACATTCGTAACATAAGCCTGGAGCTTCAATATATTGGGATACTGATTCCTTTGGGCGTGAACGGTGCCGCTTGCTAAAAGAAAAATAGTTACACCGCAATTTTTTATCAGATTCATAGCTGTTATCTCTTTTTAATAATATTCCTCTTTTGAGGTTTCTATCAGACTATCGTTAGCAGAAATAGGACGTAAGACAAAATCATATTGATAATTTTTTGCAGGAAGTGTGTATTCTGCATGCGTCTTAGCACCCCAACTATTATCTCCACCTAACCCCATTTGTTTAAAATCAATATCCCACCAGATCAGATCATCGTTAGTAATAGAACCACCATGTATATTTTTCAATGGAACATAATCCAACTTATGCATATCGAAATGCAACGCACATACACTTAACAAAGGGTGCCCGATAGCCATCAACCCGGTACCCGCATTATCATGAAGCGCCATCCAGCGAACATCTGTTTTATTGCCGGTCTCCTGGGCCCGGTTATAAGGATAATATTGTGCTTCCACCGAACTTTTATACAGGTCAACAGCCGCAGCCGCTTTGCGATCCCAATAATTCTCATGAGGCCCCCGTCCAAGCCAGGTTAGGCTATCTAATGCCGGCTGTAATATCATTCGCATACCAATTCGGGGAATTTCAGGTAACGAATCATTGCGGGTCAATAGCTCAAAATGGACTTTCATCTCACCATTCCCCAGGATTTGATAATCTACAATACAGGTGGCGCCCGGTACAGGCAAAGCCAATTCTGTATGGATATTCACTTGTTGGGCGCTTACGCGTTTTATCTTGATATCTTTTAGTTTTGCACTATCACCGGCATTCTTCCATATCTCACAACGTTGTTGTAAGCCATTACCCAGGTCATTATCTGTAACAGGTCTCCAGAAATTGGGACGCAAACCCTCCTTAATTAATTCGTGCCCATGGTACTGATAGGAAGAAAAAATACCGTTTTGGGTATTAAATATTATCCGAAAATCGGGGTTAG
>JBDSOE010000165.1:0-8774 GCA_039915005.1 Ginsengibacter sp. | reverse complement strand
TATTTTAAAGTGATTAAAAGAATATCGTTCGTGAGACACCTAACCGCCGCTGCGGTAGCTGTCGGCACTGAAGACAGCGGTTGGGGAAGACTATTACTATAAGGGCCGGTTCTGACCTGAGAATGAGTTTCACGAACTAACTTCCCGCCATTATAAGGCACAGTTCTTACTTCCAATTTTTACCAACTTTTAAACAGGCTTCTGCTCCGGCAGTTATTAGCAATTACAGAGTTATCCCCGGTGCATCGCAATGATTGCAATGAAAAAAATCATCAATCGCGATGTTGAAACGAAGGCTTCTGACCGTAACGGCAATGGTGAATTAACTATCCGCAGGCTTCGCTTCAAAGGATAAATAATTTCACAAAGAATCCTTATATACTCACCTTTCTTTCCATCACATAATCATTCATAAAATAACCATTCCCAATATCAATGTCTTCTTCACGGATTATTTTGAAACCCTGTTTTTCATAAAAATGCAGCGCTTTATTATTGCGGTTTACATTAAGCTGCAACGAAGTGGCCCCGGCTTCTTTTATTTTTTCAGTCACAAAGTCTAACAATTCCTTACCCATATTTTTTCCCTGCCGGCCGGGCAATACATAAATTTTATTCAAATGAAAAATAGCAGGATTCTCTTCATGTGCAGAGAACGAAGCAAAGCCTGCGGGCTCCTTATTTTCTAAAATGAAAAGGAAATGATGTTGCAAAATGGATATCTGATGCCGGAGCGAAGCAATGGAGTAAAATTTCTCCAGCATGTATTTTAATTGCGCTGGAGATAAAATATCACCGTAAGCAACAGGCCATATTTCACACGCCAGGCGGCGGGTGGTTTCCGCACTTTCAATTCCTACGCGTTTTATTTCAATCATCTATTGAATGGTAATTTTTAGTTCCGGTGCCGAAAATCTTCTTCCCTGTTTATCTGTTACCACGATGTCAAAAAAATATAATTGTTCCTCTTTTTTCAGACTGTCCTTTATAGTTTCAATCCATACCTTGGGAAGTGGGGTGGAAAAGAAACGGTTGGAAACAATGGTGAAACTTACTTCTGTTTTTCCCGTTTGTTCATCTTCGGTAACGCCTTTTCTCCTGTAGAGAAACTGGTACGAATCTATTGCGTACTCATTGTTTTTATCGTCCACTATTTTCAGCGGAAAAGATAATAATTGAGAAGCCTGCTCTGCGGTAATCCCGGCGCCATTCTGGTTGGCGCCAAGAAATGTTTTTACAACAGGAGGCTTAAATTTTGTAATTTTTGTTATTGCAGGGCTCTGCTGCGAATAGGAAATGAATGCGCTTACCAAAAACATTACAGTCAGGATACAATATTTCAACCGGCTTTTCATAAATATTTTTTTTAAGTGCTTCTTATCCAATGGCAGCAAGACTTTGTTCTATTATCCTGATCTTTTCCTCCGCATCCGATTTCTTTTTTCTTTCCAGCTCAATCACTTCAGGCTTTGCATTCTGTACAAATTTATCGTTAGATAATTTTCTGTCAACAGAGATTAAGAAACCTTTAAGATACTGAAGATCCTTATTTAGTTTTTCTTTTTGGGCTTCTGTATCTGTTTCGGCATCCGACTGTATGTAAATCTTTTCATTGCCCACTACAATCGTTACTGAAGATTGAGCGGGTTTTTCATTGAAGAAAACAGCATCGGCATTTATTTGTTTCAACAAAATACCTTTCAATGGCTGGTGAGAAATCACATCCGTGGTTTCTATAAAAAGTGAAATGCTTTCTTTGGGTTTTAAATTGTTTTTATTTCTTGCATCACGGATTGAAGTGATCAGGTCTTTCAATTTGTCTCCTGATTTCAGAATATCCGGATCTGCCTTTCCCGCCGCAATAAATTGTTTCACTATTAAATCATCCTTACGCTCTTTCAGCAAATGATAAATCTCTTCTGTAATAAAAGGCATAAAAGGATGAAGCACCTGGAGCAACCGATCGAAAAATAAAACTGTTTTTTCATACACATTTCTGTCAATGGCTTTTCCAAATTCCGGTTTTATCCATTCCAGGTACCAACTACAGAAGTCATTCCATACCAAAGAATAAATCGTTTTCAATGCTTCGCTCAGGCGGAACTGGCTCATTAAAAGATCCACTTCATGGCACCCTTCATTCAGGCGGCTTTCAAACCATTCAATAGCAAAGTTCTGATGGCTGCCTGCTGATGGCTGATGGCTTATAGCTGATTGCTGGTTACTCTCTGCCATCTTCTCTTCCCACATTTTCACCAGCTTCAGAGCATTCCACAATTTGTTATTAAAATGTTTCCCCTGCTCCAGGCTGCTTTCATCAAACAAAAGATCATTACCTGCCGGAGAAGAGATCATGATTCCAAAACGCACCGCATCGGCGCCATATTCATGAATAAGTGTTAAGAGGTCCGGGCTGTTGCCGAGGCTTTTACTCATTTTTCTTCCCAACTTATCGCGCACCATCCCGGTAAAATAGACATCGCTAAAAGGTTTCTCGTGCCTGAATTCCATGCCCGCCATAATCATGCGCGCCACCCAGAAAAAGATAATATCCTGCCCGGTTACCAATACCGAGGTGGGATAATAATAATTGATCTCTTTATTGTTGGGTTCTGAAATTCCATTAAAAACTTCCATCGGCCAAAGCCATGATGAGAACCAGGTATCGAGCACATCTTCATCGCGGGTGAGCTTTGAGCTTTGAACTGACATCTGATTGCTGACTGCTGATTGCTGACTGCTGACTGCTGACAGCTGATTACTGACTGCTGATTGCTGACTGCTGACTGCTGACTGCTGCTTGCTGCTTGCTAACTGCTGTTCCCTCGCTTCCTCTTCTGTTTCCCCTACATATACATTTCCTTCTTCATCGTACCAGGCGGGAATCTGTTGCCCCCACCAAAGCTGCCGGCTTATGCACCAGTCCTTTACGTTTTCCAACCAATATTTATAAGTCGCATTAAATTTGTCGCGGGGATGAATATTGATATTCCCTGAAGTAACCTGTTCCAATGCCGGCAGGGCAAGGTCTTTCATCTTTACAAACCATTGGGTAGATATTTTCGGCTCCACTACCACGTTGGTGCGTTGGCTGTAACCCAATCGTGTAGAGTATTCTTCTTCTTTTACCAGCAACCCTTTTTCTCTTAAAGCTTCCACAATTTTTTTGCGGGCAGCAAAACGATCTTCGCCGATAAAGATTTGTGCGGCCTCACTTAATGTTCCGTCATCATTTAAAGTATCAACAACAGGAAGATTAAATTTCAAACCGATATTAAAATCATTGATGTCGTGCGCCGGAGTAATCTTTAAAATACCTGTGCCAAAATCTTTATCCACATACTAATCAAAAATTACGGGTACTTCTTTATTGATTAACGGCACTATCACTTTCTTCCCTTTCATATGCGTGTAACGGTCATCGTGAGGATTGGCGCAAACCGCCACATCACCCATGATAGTTTCCGGACGCTGGGTAGCGATGACAATATAACCTTCGTTCTTTGAATCCGTGGAAGGCCCCCCTTCTGTGAGATTTTGTGAGGTTTGATACTTTATATAATACAACTTCCCCGTTACATCTTTATACTCTACCTCCTCATCGCTCAACGCGGTCCTTGCGGCAGGATCCCAATTGATCATCCTGGCACCGCGATAAATCAATCCTTTTTGGTACAAGTCAACAAAAACTTTTATTACCGCCTTGTAATAATGATCGTCCATGGTAAAAGAGACACGATCCCAATCCACGCTACATCCCAACTTCTCTATCTGGCTGTAAATAATGTTTCCATATTTTTCTTTCCATTCGAAAGCATATTTCAAAAACTCTTCTCTTGACAGATCATTTTTATCAATGCCTTTTTCTTTTTTAAGCATGTCCACCACTTTGGCCTCAGTGGCTATGGATGCATGATCGCTGCCCGGAACCCAGCATACATTGTAGCCGCTCATTCGTGCTTTTCTTATCAGGATATCCTGCACCGTTTCATTGAGCGTATGCCCCATGTGCAGCACTCCTGTTACATTTGGAGGAGGTATCACAATCGTAAATGGCGGCCTTTCATCAGGAAGGCTTTTAAAATAATTTTTCGACATCCAATACTGGTACCACTTTTCTTCTACCGTTCCGGGCATGTAATTTTTGCTTAATTCCATATTTTATTTTAAAAAATTAATAGCCCGCAAATGTAATACAAACATGGTTTAGTATCTTGCTAATTAGATTAGTAGGTGCATTTCAAATTGGCGCAGGAATTAAAAGGTTGCCAACCTTTAGAAAGTCATTTCAACTTAAAATACCCTTCATAAGGTTGGCAACCTTTGCAAATTTGAAATGCGTCGGATTAGAAACTCAATCTTTTAAATATTTTGTTATACGCTATTGTAGATATTGAAACCACGGGTGGCTATGCCGCTTCCAACGGCATCACCGAAATTGCCGTTTTTATTTCCGATGGCGAAAAGGTGGTGCAGCAATTTCACACTTTGCTCAATCCGTATTTTACCATACCCAGGTTTGTGGAAGCGCTTACAGGAATTACCAATGAAATGGTGGAATATGAACGGGATTTTAAAAGCATCGCTGATGATCTTTATGAATTATTGCACGATAAAGTTTTTGTGGCACACAATGTAAACTTCGATTACTCTTTTGTAAAGTATCATTTGTCTCAATCGGGCTATGAGCTTAACTGTAAAAAACTATGCACCATTCGTTTGGGAAGAAAAGTATTTCCGGGGTTAAACGGTTACGGGCTGGGTAAAATTTGCAGACACCTTGGAATTGAAATAGAAGAGCGACACAGGGCAACGGGAGATGCCGCTGCCACGGTAAAGCTTTTTCATCACCTGCTGCAATGCGACACTAACGGTGATGCACAAACGATGCTGAGGGGAAACAGCAAAGAGCAATTTTTACCGCCTAATATTCCTGCCGAACAAATAAAAAAATTGCCATCACATCCGGGAGTTTATTATTTCCATGATAAAAAAGGAAAAGTGATTTATGTAGGAAAGGCGAAGAGCATTTGCAAAAGGGTGAACAGCCATTTTTCCAACAATAAAACCAATAAGCAGAAACAGGAATTTTTAAAGAAGATTTATAGCATTACTTATCATGAAACGGCTACAGAATTAATGGCTTTCATTTTGGAAAGTATTGAGATCAAAAAACTGTGGCCTGAGCAAAACCGCAGCCAGAAAAGGTTTGAGCCGGCCTATGGAATGTATTCTTTTAAAGACGGCAATGGCTACCTGCGTTTGTGTATTGAAAAAAAGAAAAAGAATTTAAGACCGCTATTCACTTTCAACCTGCTGACCGAAGGGTATGCTTTGCTTCGCAAACTGGTAAGTGATTTTGAGCTTTGCCCGAAACTATGTTTTCTCCAGGCAGGTAATATTGAATGCCAGTCGCTGAAAGAAGGCCGGTGCCATGGTGCCTGCGAAAGAAAGGAATCTGCCGATATTTATAATTCAAGAGTACATGAATGTATTCAACACCTCGAAAATGAATTGCCCACTTTCGCGTTGCTGGATAATGGTCGGGCTGAAAATGAACAAAGCTGCATTTTAATAGAAAGAGGAAAATTCTATGGCATGGGTTACCTGTCGGCTAATACGGATGTACATGAAATGGAGGATATTAAATTTCACCTTACTCCTTATGCAGAAAATATTTACATCCGGGGACTGATCTATCAATATGCCGAGCGCTATCCTTATAAAAAAATAGACCTAAGGAATCAGTTCTTTCAGGAGGGCCACGAAATCATTTCTTGAAATAAACCCCGCTCCCAGGCTTTCGAGGTGTGAAGTATAAATCTGGCAGTCTATCAATTCAATTCCATTTTCTTTCAGCACATCCACCCATTTTATAAATGCGAATTTGCTGGCATTGCTTTCATTGGCAAACATACTTTCTCCAAAAAAGACTTTGCCGAGCAGTACACCATAAAGGCCTCCCACCAATTCATTATTTTGCCAGGCTTCCGCACTGTGGGCATAGCCTTCTTTAAATAAACGGGTGTAGGCTATTTCAATTTCATCAGTGATCCAGGTACCAGGCATACCGCTTCTTCTCGCCATCCGGCAGCCCCTGATTACCTCCTTAAAATTTTTATCAAAGCTGAAACGAAAGCGGTGTTGATTGATAACGTTTCTCATACTGTGGCTGATCTTTACATTTTGTGGAAATAAAACAAAACGCGGATCAGGATGGTGCCATACAATGGGTTCGCCTTCATTGTACCAGGGGAAAGTTCCCATACGGTACGCCTTTAATAAAGTATCCACATTCAGATTGCCACCTATCGCCAGGATGCAATCATCATTTGTAGAATCGGGGGAAGGGAAGTCGTTACTATCATTATGCAAGAAAAAAGAATCCATTGGGGAAGTGTTCAGCCTTAGAATAAATTAAGAGTTAGGTTAAAAAAATTATCGTTTGGAAAGCTCTTCCACAGTGGCACCAATTCCCCTGTCTGTGATGGAGTCGCACATGGGTTTCAGCGTATCATACGATCCCTCCTTTACTGCATATTTTCCTTTGGTATGAATGATCATAGCGCATTGTTCGGCCTGCTCTTTAGCATGGCCGCATATTTCAATGAGGGTATCAATTACCCATTCAAAAGTATTCACTTCATCATTCCAGACTATTAATTGACAAGTATTTCCATCATCAATCAGCAAATCGGTGTCCCGTTGTTCTTCGATATGGGGTTGGGTAATGTTCATATTGATTCTTACACAAAATTACAGTTTAAGAATGTAAAGGCGCTACTAACATGGTACTTTTAATTACTGAAAGAAAAGTATTGTTTTTGAACGGCTCATTCAAAAACCTTCCAGCCGTTGTCTGAATCAGGATTTACAGGATAATTGGATTTACAGGATTTTATAATCCTGAAATCTTTTAATCACAAAAATTCTGATTCTGACAATTAATGTTTTCCACACTGACCTTCGGTACCGACAGCTAAAAAAAAATCACTACATTGGAAATGGCTTTTAAAAAATAATAATCATGTTTACAGATGCTACTGAAGAAGAAATTAATAAAGTAATGGAGCAATCCTGGGATGCTTTTTTTATATACCGCAAAATGTCTTTGAAAAGGAGGGCCGGTTTTATGAGGGCCATTGCTGAAGAATTAGAAAACTGCGGTGATGAGGTAATCAGAACCGCTATGGAAGAAACCCATTTGCCGGAGGCGAGATTGCGCAATGAAAGAGTGAGAACTATTTTTCAATTAAAAAATTATGGCGCGGCCTGCGAAAGCGGCGAATGGCTGGAAGCAAGGATTGACACCGCCATCCCCGACAGAAAGCCACCCAAACCAGACCTACGGAAAATGCTGGTGCCGCTTGGCCCGGTGGTGGTTTTCGGATCCAGCAATTTTCCTTTTGCTTATTCTACCGCGGGCGGAGATACCGCGTGTGCTTTTGCGGCGGGCTGTCCCGTAATTGTAAAGGCGCATCCGGCTCATGCGCAAACCTCTGAAATAGTTGCCGGCGCCATTTTGAAAGCGGCAAAGAAATGCAATATGCCCGAAGGGATTTTTGCGCACGTGCATGGTGCGGGAACAGAAGTGGGAAAACAGCTCGTGATGCATGAGCGCACCAAAGCGGTTGGCTTTACAGGATCCTTCGGGGGCGGAAAACAATTGTTTGATTGGGGAAACCAGAGGAAAGTTCCTATTCCTGTTTTTTCAGAAATGGGAAGTGTGAACCCTGTCTTTTTATTGCCTGAAAAATTAAAATCTTCTTCTGTTGAGATGGCAAAAATGTATGCGTCATCCATCACTGTGGGTGTGGGCCAGTTTTGTACTAATCCGGGTTTGATTATCGGAATGGAAGGAGATTCTTTACAGCAATTTATTACCACGCTTGGAGAAGAAATAAAAAAAGTGGCCCCGCAAAAAATGTTGCATCCCGGAATTGCGAAAGCCTATAATGAGAAGAAAACTAAAGCGCTGCAACAACCGGAAGTATCCACGGTGGCTGTTTCTGAAACAGATAAAAGCATGGACGAAGGAAGGCCCGCAATAGCTACGGTTTCAGGAAAAGCATTTCTCAATAACCCGGTGCTGCACCAGGAAGTATTTGGCCCTTTTTCACTAATAATCCGTTGTGAGAATATAGCGGAAATGACACAGGTGGCCACGCATCTTGAAGGGCAGTTAACCGCCACTTTAATAGCCACAGAAAACGATGTGCTTGCCCATGATGAACTGGTGCAGGCGGTACAAAATCTTTGCGGAAGATTTATAATGAACGGCGTTTCTACAGGAGTAGAAGTCTGCCTCGCTATGCAGCATGGCGGCCCTTTCCCGGCTACTACCGATTCTCGATTTACTTCTGTAGGCGCCGATGGCATCAAACGTTTTGCAAGGCCGGTTGCTTTTCAAAACTGGTCGGATTCCCTGTTGCCCGCTGAATTGAAAAATGAGAATCCTTTGAAAATATGGAGAAGTGTAAACGATCAGCTAACAAAGGATGCGGTGTTGTAATGACTGGAGGTTATTTATTTTTCGGTCACCAACACAAACCATTGAGGAATAAAGAGTGGTTACCTTTCACTTATAATAAACCTTAACTCCTTAACTATCTACAAACCAGGAAGGTTTTTAAAACCTTTTTAGTTTTATCTTTTTTCATGTAGGCCTCTCCTCAAAAACCACGCAACACACTTTACCAAAACTGCTACCTATTTGTGGCGGTGTGGCTGAACATCGTATTGCAAAAGCCCCGGTCTTAAAGGATTAGGGGCTC
>JBDSOE010000129.1:0-11813 GCA_039915005.1 Ginsengibacter sp. | reverse complement strand
CAGCACACATTTCAGGACGGTATTTTGTAGCCAGCAGATCGGCTGCTTTCAAAAAAATATTGGCCCGGTTTTCCCAACTTAAGTTGGCCCACTTATCTTTTGCTTTCAGCGCTGCATTGATCGCCTTTTTTACATGAGAGGCATCACCCTGGTGAAAAACTCCCAACAAATGATTTTTTTCATGCGGCGGGCGTATTTCCACTTTATTTCCTGTGCGCACTTCTTCGCTTCCGATGTACATGGGAATATCTGCTTTTGTACTTTTTAATTCCTTCAAAGCAATTTTTAAAAGCTCTCTTTCGGGGCTTCCGGGCGCGTAATTTAGTACCGGCTCATTGGCTGGTAGCGGATACGAAAAGTTTCCAATATTCATACATGAATTATTTTATCCCGCATTTATTGGGGATTGTTTAAAAAATAATATAAGAGGCCGGAATAATAAATTCAGAATTCCGGGATTATTTTTTTAAGTACATCACTTCTTTCACCAGATTTACAGTACGTGGCACATCTGGTAAATATTGTGCAACCAGGTTAGGCGCGTAATGCATGGGTGCATCCAGAGAAGTGATCCTGCGTACCGGAGCATCTAAATAATCAAATCCCTCTTTTTGAACCCGGTAAGCAATTTCTGAAGAGATAGATGCGAAGGGCCATTGCTCTTCTACAATTACCAGCCTGTTTGTTTTCTTAACGGACTCTAAAATGGTATGCCAATCCAAAGGACGTATTGTTCTGAGATCAATTACTTCCGCGCTTATATTTTCTTTTGCCAACTCATCGGCCGCTCCCAGCGCCACTTTCATCATTTTATTAAAAGAAACAATAGTTACATCTTTTCCTTGGCGAGCCACTTTGGCTTTACCAATCGGGATTATATATTCTCCTTCAGGAATTTCTCCCTTATCGCCATACATCACTTCGCTTTCCATAAAAATAACAGGATCATCATCGCGTATGGCACTCTTCAATAAGCCTTTGGCATCATAAGGATTGCTAACAGAGATTACTTTTAATCCGGGGATGTTGGCATACATAGCTTCGTAAGCAGTAGAATGCTGTGCTCCTAATTGTCCTGCACTACCATTTGGACCACGAAAAACGATGGGGCAACTAACCTGTCCACCACTCATGGCCAACATTTTTGAAGCGGTATTTAGTATCTGGTCAAGAGCAAGATTAGCAAAATTCCAGGTCATATATTCCAGGATAGGGCGCAATCCATTTTGCGCTGCACCTACAGCAACTGCTGTGAATCCAAGCTCAGAAATAGGCGTATCAATCACTCTTTTTTCACCAAACTCTTCAAGCATGCCCTGGCTTACCTTATAAGCGCCATGATACTCTGCCACTTCTTCACCCATTAAAAAAACACGGTCATCACGTCTCATTTCTTCCTGCATTGCTTCCCGCAATGCTTCTCTGAATGCAATTTCTTTCATCAGTAAATTTTAGTTTTAATGCTTTGAAAATAATTCTCATTTATTTTCAAAAATGATACGCAAAATTATCGGTTACGGGGCAAATAATCAAAACTCTTATTTCAGTGTTTTAGTTTTGACCTTTGAGCTTTGAGCCGTAGAATGCGGATCGTGTTTTATCAAAAGTTTGCTTTCATAATATCTTTTTTTTCTGCAAGCCTCTCTCTTTTTATTAAATACCACTTTTCTGAAACTGTAAAAGATTATTTCCCGAAAGATTTAGTTCATTATCTCAGAAAGTTTCTTCACTAATTTTTCTCCAAAAATATTTTTAGCAATAATGATTCCGTCTTTGTCAATCAGAACATTGGAAGGAATTGCTTTTATACCATACATTGCCGAAGTGGGATTGTCCCAACCCTCCAGGGTGGAAACCTGGTACCAATCCAGGTGGTCATCTGCAATAGCTTTCAGCCACCTGTCTTTTTTAATATCATAAGAAACACCGAAAACCGTAAAACCTTTATTTCTGAACTGGTTGTATGCTGCTACAATATTGGGATTCTCGCGCCGGCAAGGCCCGCACCAGCTTGCCCAAAAACCTATCAAAACATATTTTCCTTTTAAGGACGACAAGCTAACCCGGTTACTGTCGGCGTTAAACTGGATAATATCCGGAGCCTTTTTCCCAATGGCTACTGCAGAATAAACCTCCACTATTTTTTTTATTTCCTGTCCTTTAGGCGAGTTTTTTATTTTTGTATCCAGTTCATTATATAAAGGCTCCACATCGCTGGCCTCAGCATAGTAACCAAAATTTTCTATGATAGCCATGGCAGCGCGCATGGATGCCGGGTAGTCTTTTACAAAATCCCCCACCACTCTTCTCTTTGCGATAAGAATTTCGTTATCCACTTCATCAAGGCTATCTATTACCTTTTTATTTTTGTCTTTATATGCTTGCTCATATAATTTACTGTTGGCTTCTTCCCATAATGAAATGGTCTGCATTCTTCCTTTCAGTATTTTATCATCATCATTTAGAGGAGACCCTTTCGTGTTTAATAATTTTAAAGAATTGGCCCTTCCACTGATGGAGAGGGTGGTGGGTTCTATATAAAATGTATAAAAATCATTCTTTCTTTCCGGCAAAGTGAGGGTGGCAAAGTGGGGCGAAGAAACATAACCGGTAAATTTGAAAATGCCATTTTTAATTCTTGTTGAATCTTTTATGGTTTTGGCATTCTCATAAATATTGAGGTAGATGATGCCGCTTTTTATTTTTTCTAATTTCCCGTTAATTACAAAAGAAGAATCCTGAGCTATAGAAGACCGGCTCATGAAAATAATGATGCCTGAAAGGAATATTAGTTTTTTCATTGTTTATGTTTTGGGGGTTTTAGCCACTGTTACCAATATGCTACTTCCTAAATACTCACTGATGAACAAATGTAATTTATTTGAAGCCAAAAGAAAATCATCATTATGAAATAAGAAAGACATGTAATGCTTCATTACTGTTCTTAATTCTCTGCCAACAGGTTTATAAAAACTGGTAAGTATTGTATATTTGGATAGCCGATCCCTCAGCGAATACCACTGTTTTTTTATGTACGTTTAATACTTATCAAAAATGAGAAAAAACATTGGCCTGTTCTTGCTTTTGGCATTACTACAAACAAATGTTACCCGGGCACAAACCAATATTACAGACAGTTTGAAACAATTACTGCTAACCGAAATACCCGATAGCAGCCGCAGTCTGATCCTTTCTAAATTAGGCGGACAGTATATGATCTCCGATCCGGATACCGCCCTGATATTATCGCAGCAGGGGCTTGCTTTGGCCACGCGGATAAATTATACCAATGGAGAAGCCATCGGACTAAACCAAACAGCCAGCGTATTTAATATCACCGGTAATTATCCCAAAGCATTGGAATTTTTTCTGGAGGCGCTGAAAAAAGGGGAGGCCATTCGTAATCCTTTACGAATAGGTGCTTCGCTTGTGAATATTGGAAGTGTTTATTATTACCAGGGCGATCACAGGCTTGCTATCAATTATACCCTGAAAGCGAAGGAACTTTTTGAACGCTCTGATAATAAGCCTAACCTGATGAACAGTTTACTGAACCTGGGGGAGTATTATGAAAAATGGAACCGCTTAGATTCCGCACGCTTTTATACCCAACAGGCTTATGAACTTGCCTTATCACTTGAAGATACTGATTTCACCGGTATGACCTTAAACAATCTCGGAAATATTTATACCAAAATGAAGCAACCTGTTATTGCTATGGAATTTTACAGATCGGGACTCTCTAACCTGGTGCAGGCGGGCGATGACGATGCCATTTGCTAATGCAGCCTTGGCATGGCAGGTTTGTTTCAAAAAAACGGGAACAAAGATTCTTGTCTTTTTTATGCGAGGTTTTCAATGGTTACCGCACAAGACGGAGGATTTACGAACAGGATACTGAACGCCAGTAATTTTTTATCGGATTATTACCGAAGTATGGGGAATGTTGACAGCGCCTACTTTTATTTATCCGTAACTGTTGCTGCCAAAGACAGCCTTTTCAACCAGGAAAAATCAAGGCAAATACAAAACCTTTCTTTTACCGAGATGCTTCGCCAGCAGGAAAAGGCTGCGGAAGCCACCGCTGCAAAAGAAGAATGGCGTACCAATGTTCAATATGCTATTATCGTGATTGGTATTCTGGGTTTTACTATTTTATTTTTATTATTAAGCCGGAGTATTATTGTCAACGAAAAGTGGATTGAATTTTTGGGCATACTTGGTTTGTTGCTGGTATTTGAATTTATAAACCTTTTTATACATCCCTACATATCAGCGGTAACGCACCATTCGCCCCTGGGGATACTGTTGATATCAGTTGTAATTGCTGCGGTGCTGGTGCCGGTTCATCACAGCGCTGAAAACTGGATTACTCACAGGCTGATTAAGAAGAATAAAAGATTGCGATTGGCGGCGGCCAAAAGAATTGTAGCCAATCTGGAAGGGGAGGTGGAATGAGCTTATTTGTGGAGTAGTAAAACGGTTTTTAAAAATCCTATCCGGATTTTTATTTTTAGTTTTTATATTTTATCATGTAAAATAAAATTTCATCGGGCAAAAGGTATTTTGTTTTTTTTATTTTCAAATAATGCTTGTTGGCAGTGGAATGGTTTAATACAAAATCTGCCCAGTCATATAATTCCCAGCCAAGCCCGCGCGCAATGGTGGTTTCATCTGCTTCTTTTTCAATTTTCGTTTGTTGTTTTACCACGGTATAATTCACAGCCCACCAAAGCAAGTCTAAAAAACTTCTGCTTTTAAAATCAATAGCATGTGAAAGTTCATGTGCTATCAGCGCCACCTGTGCATCAAAAGGCGCCTGATTTAAAAGCACGCCGGTTCTTTTAATGTCATCGTTAATGTAAATGATATATTGTTTGTCAATTTTTTTAAAGATAGATACTAGGGAAAGAGTGGTTCTTGCTGTGCTGTTAATACTTGAGAATTTAAAACGGATTCTTGCGTTCACCAATTCGGGAAAATAGGAGAGAGCTAACAAAGAAACCAATTTGTATTCTTTCAGGAATTGTTTGTGATTCCCATAAATGTTATTGAGCGAATCGACATTATATTCTGTGAATTTGGATGAGGCTGAATTACTTTGGGCTATTGAATGTGTAGCAAAACCACAAAAAATAATTATGAAAAAGCTTTTGAGCAATAATGGTAAATTTTTTAAGAGTGATATGGGCTTACATTTTCAAAATCTTTTGAAATCATGGCTGTTTAAAGTTTCATCCATTTGTAAAAATATTCTTTTTTAATGCTGATATTAGTCTCGTCAATCTCGTTAAAAATGCCAAACACCGTGCTTCCTGTTCCAGTCATAGCGGCGTACACAGCGCCCTGCCGGTACATCCTTTCTTTTATTTCTTTTATCTCTTCATGTTTATGAAAGACAATTTTTTCAAAATCATTCGTTAGTTCATCTTTCCATGTTGAAAGGGGCTGCTGAATGATTTCTGAAATTCTTTTTGCAGGTGTTCCCGGTTTTATTTCCTTAAATATTTCCCTGGTATTAATGTGGATACCGGGATTGATAAGAAGTATCTTATATTTTGAAAGTGAGAGGATTATTTCCCGGAGTACCTCGCCGCGGCCTGATGCAAGAGCGGATTTATTTAATAAAAAATAGGGACAATCACTTCCTAACTGTAAAGCATACACGAAAAGCTGTTGAAGGGAAATAGCCAGGTTATATTTTTTATTGAGCAATGATAAAGTAAATGCTGCGTCCGATGAACCGCCGCCCAGACCGGCGCCTACGGGAATCGTTTTATGCAAGTGCATTTTTATTGCCGGTAATTGAGGGAAATCTTTTTTTAAAAGATGATAGGCTTTCAGGCATAAATTTTCATCATATTCTCCGGCATCAATTCCCGAAGTGCTTAGCTGGGTTTGATTGTCAGCAGAGGGAATAATTTCTAAAACATCATAAAGAGGAATGGGGAAAAATACAGTCTCAATATCATGATAACCATCTTCTCTTTTTTGCAGCACATTAAGGCCAAGATTAATTTTACAATTGGGGAAGGTTACCATTTATGAATTATGAGTTATGAGTTATGAGGAATGAGCATTGAGGATTGAAAGAGAATAAGGAAATTAAAGCGGAAATTTTGAGCCATCAAAAATCTGGCTATGCAACAATATAGGGATACAACAGTCTAACAATGTAACAGCACAACAAATACTCACAAACCTGATTTCCGGCTTTTTATCTCATCTCTTATGGAAGCGGCTTTTATATAATCTTCGTGTTCCAGCACTTCGCTTAGTAAACTTTCCAATTCCAGCAATGAAAGTTTTTTAAGATCATCACTGGCTGCATCCGTATGCGATACTACCACCTTTTTCTTTTTATCGTCTTCTTCCATTAATATGCCGGCGCTGTCGAGAATATTGTCATAAGTAAAAATGGGGCAACCAAAACGTACGGCCAGGGCAACCGCATCCGAAGTGCGAGAATCAATTTCAACAGTGTCTTTGTCAGAAGAGCAAACCAGTTTTGAATAAAAAATACCTTCCTGCAGATCGTTAATAATTATTTCATGAAGCTCTATGTTGAAAGCCATCATAAAATTTTTCATCAGATCGTGGGTGAGAGGGCGGCTTGGCTGCATCCGCTCCAAAGCTACTGCTATTGCCTGGGCTTCAAAACCACCAATTACAATTGGAAGTCTGCGAAGGCCATTTACTTCACCAAGCACTACCGCATAAGAATGAGTTTGAGTAATACTATGAGAAAGCGCCACAATTTCCAGTTCTATTTTCTTCATACCCATCTCTGTGTTTAGTTGACTTTTTTCATAGCAAATATATAAAAATTTGTAACCCTTTTTTTTGTAGTTATGCTTTTAATTTTTTAACAGACTCTGTAATTTTAGGGACTACTTCAAAAGCGTC
This sequence comes from Ginsengibacter sp., assembly GCA_039915005.1. Lineage (GTDB taxonomy): Bacteria > Bacteroidota > Bacteroidia > Chitinophagales > Chitinophagaceae > Ginsengibacter. Next base: position 4,907 of record JBDSOE010000129.1, on the reverse strand, counting down.
GCCCACAATGCCATAGTCAGCAGCTTTGAAGAAGGGCGCTTCAGGATCTTTGTTGATAACAACGATTGTTTTACTTCTGTTTACTCCTGCTAAATGTTGAATGGCTCCCGAAATACCAATAGCGATGTATAAATTGGGGGCAATGGTTAATCCGGTTTGGCCTACGTGCTCATGATGCGGGCGCCAGTCACTATCACTCACGGGGCGGCTGCAGGCTGTAGCGGCTCCCAGCGCTTTGGCAAGGTCAGTTACTATTCCCCAGTTTTCGGGCCCTTTTAATCCACGGCCACCACTTACTACTATTTCTGCTTCGGCCAATGGAACTTCGCCGACCACTTTATTTACCTCTTTTACTTTTACTCTTGATGATGGAATTTCCACATTCATTTCCACTACTTCTGCGGCGTCTTCTTTTTCTTCGGTTGCTTTATATGCATTGGCATTCAAAGAAATTATTTTGATGTCTGTTTTGATGGAAACATTCGCAAATGCTTTTCCACTAAAAACATTTTTTTTCACAATAAAACCATTGGTAATATCGGGTAATGCAACTGCACCGGAAACCAACCCTGCTTTTAACCTTACCGATAACCGGGGCGCGATGGCTTTGCCATTAAAGTTGTTGGAGAAAATAATGACTTTGGCATCAATACTTTTCGCCGCTTCTGCGAGCACATGCGTAAACACTTCATCGTCGAAATTATTTAACGCTTCATTTTTTATGGAATGAATTTTTTTAAAACCATATTTTCCTAATGCTGCCAGATCATCGTTAACGGTTCCCAACACAATTCCTTCTGCAGATGTATTCAGGGTTTCAGCAAGTTTTGCCCCATAAGAGGCTGCCTCGAAAGAACTTTTTTTTATGTGTCCATCCGACTGATCCAAAAATATTAATATGCTCATGTTATCAATTAAGAATTAAAAAATTAAAATTCTGTAGCCATCCCTTTTTCGGGTTAGGGTTATTATATCACCTTCGCTTCTTCGTGCAGCAACCTTACCAATTCTTCCGGCTGGTCGGCAGGCACTAATTTTACTCCGGCTTTTGCAGGGGGCAAATCAAAAGAATCTATTGAAGTAAGCGCATCGGCTGGTGCAGGTTCCACCACTTTTAAAGGTTTGGTTCTGGCACCCATAATCCCTCTCATGTTCGGGATCCTTTGCTCAGCCATTCCCTTTTGGCAGCTAACCACAGCGGGAAGAGTTACCACGTCTATTTCTTCGCCACCCTCTATCTCACGGTTAACCGTGGCCGCAGATCCATCCAATGAAAATTTTGTTGCTAATGAAATATATGGTAATCCTAAAAATTCAGCCACCATGCCGCCGATAGAAGAACCATTATAATCTATGGTTTCTTTTCCGGTAAATATGAGATCGTAATTATTTTGTTTGGCCACTTCGGCTATTTGCGAAGCGATATAATAACTATCGTGATTGTCGCTGTTTACCCTGAAAGCTTCATCGCCTCCAAGGGCAAGCGCTTTACGAATAATCGGATCGGCATCGGCGCCCCCCACATTTATTAAGTGTAAAACAATTGACGGATCTACTTCCTTCAGTTCAATCGCTCTTACCAATGCATACCATTCATCATAAGGATTTAAAATGAACTGCACGCCTGCTTCGGCAAATTTCGTATTGTTATCAGTGAAGGCTATTTTTGCTGTGGTATCCGGAGTTTTGCTAATGCAAACAAGTATCTTCATTTCTTCATTTTTTTGAGGGTGCAAAGATACTAAGGAAACAAAAAGTAAAAAATTATTTGATGGATAGGATAGAGAAACTCAGGGAATATATGAAAACGGCTGATAAAGATAGTTTCCTGCAACATGCACTGGCACTTGAATACATAAAAGTGGGCAAGGATGAAGAGGCGCGAAACTTGTTTAATGAGATTCTAAAGCGAGAACCTACTTACATTGGCTCTTATTATCATTTAGGAAAATTATTGGAGAGAATGGGAGATATTCCAAAGGCATTGCGTGTATATAAAAGAGGAATGGAGATTGCGGAAGCGGCAAATGACCATCATTCGTATAGCGAGCTACAGGCTGCGTATGAGGATGCCGAGGAGGAAGAATAATTTTATTAAAAAAATACCATGACTTTTTTTGAAAGATTTACTGCGTATAACAGAGAACAAAATTTATTTAAAAAAAATGACAACTTATTGCTGGCTGTAAGCGGGGGAGTGGATTCTGTGATTTTATGCGAATTGTGTAAGCAGGCCAATTATCATTTTAAAATAGCACATTGTAATTTTCAACTAAGAGGCGATGAGAGTGAACGGGATGAAAAATTTGTTCGGGCACTAGCCAAAAAATATGAGGTAGCTATTTTTGTAAAAAGATTTAATACCAAAGAATATGCTACGCACAATAAAGTCTCCATACAGGTGGCGGCGCGGGAATTGCGGTATGAATGGTTTGCGGATCTGATGAAAGAGGAATTATGTAAAGGTGATAAATCCTCTGATTCAAAAGATACTTCTTCAACCTTTTTACTGACAGCACACCATGCTAATGATAACATCGAAACGCTTTTAATGAATTTTTTTAAAGGCACTGGCATCAAGGGTTTACAAGGAATTCTTCCCAGGTACGGAAAGATAATAAGACCATTGTTATTTGCCAGGAAAGAAGAAATACTACTATTTGCCAGTGAAAACAATTTGTCATTTGTAGAAGATTCTTCCAACAGTTCAGATAAATATACCCGCAATTATTTTCGTCACCAGTTGATACCCTCTCTTCAAAAAATCTTCCCGCAGGTAGAAGAAAATTTATTGAACAATATAGACAGATACAGGGAAATAGAAATTTTATACGCGCAATCTGTTTCTCTTCAGAAGAAAAAATTGTTGGAAGTAAAAGGCAATGAAATACACATTCCCGTTTTGAAATTATTGAAAACGGAACCTTTGAAAACGATTATTTATGAGATAATAAAAGAGTACGGGTTTACTGCCCGTCAAACGGAAGAGGTAGCTTCTCTTTTAAAAAGTGAGAGCGGAAAATACATTTCTTCAGCTACCTATAAGATTATTAAAAACCGCGGCTGGCTTATAATTTCGCCTGTAAACACGTTTGAAGCCCATCACATTCTGATTTATGAAAACGATAAAAAGATTGATTTTGAAGAGGGGAAATTAAAGATTAAGGATTTTGAATTATCCATGGAGAAAATTGAGGCTTCCCATCTTTTTGCCACGTTGGATGCTGATACAATTACTTTTCCATTGTTATTAAGAAAGTGGAAACAGGGAGATTATTTTTACCCATTGGGAATGCATCATAAAAAGAAGCTCAGTAAATTTTTTATTGATCAAAAATTGTCCGTAGCGGATAAAGAAAAAATATGGGTACTGGAGAGCAATAAAAAAATTATCTGGATTGTAGGGAAGAGAATAGATGATCGTTTTAAGATCACGGAAAAAACGAAAAGAATATTCTCTATAGAATTGAGGCAATAATTCTTAATTCCAAATTCTTCTTAGTAGGTTGTAAAAATTTTGCTGACGTCAAGCCCTTTTACAGACTGAATGAAATTATCAAGCAATGGATAATCTGAGAATATTTCGCTGAAAATTATTAAGAAAATAATTCCGAATATAGCACCCCAAATATGTGCAGAATGATTAACCGAACTGCCGCCTTTTTTCCCTAATAAATATGAAATTACCAGGAACAGTATCCCGAATAAAAATCCCGGTATAAAAATAGGTATAAAAAGTAAGCCGATTCCCTGCAATGGATTTATGAGAATATAAGCAAAAACTACTGCCGATACGGCTCCGGAGGCACCCAGGCTTCGGTAATTATAGTTGGTTTTATGTTTGTTGAAATCCGGAATTACACAGGCAATCAAGGCAAGAAAATATAGCAGCACATAAAATAATTTTCCCGGGTTGCCGAAAATAGAAATAAAAGCATTCTCGGATGCTTCACCAAATAAATAAAAGGCATACATATTGAAGAACAAATGCGAGATGTCCGCATGGATAAAACCATAAGTGATGAAGCGGTAATATTGATTTTTTTCAACGATGAGGGTGGGGTAAAATATGAGGTCATCCATTGCCTTACGCGACCTGAAGGCGAAGATGGAAATAATAACCGTGGCTATAATTAAAATAAGAGTAAGTGACATTTAATAAATTTTGAAGAGCGCCAAACCTACATAAAAACTAAGAATGATGATACTTTTCATTTCGAAGGATGGTGCAAGCCCGGTAAATTTGTTCTACAAGAATAAGGCGCACCAACTGATGCGGGAAAACTAATTTAGACAAACTCCATTTATGATGGCACCGCTTTAAAATATCCTGATGCAAACCATACGCGCCGCCAATTAGGAAGATGATATTTTTAGTGCTTTCATTTGCTTTTTGCTGAATGAAACCGGCTACCTCAACCGAATTCCATTGCTTCCCATTCTCGTCCAAAGCAACCAGCACATCATCGTTTTGCAAAGTATTCAGAATAGTGGCGGCTTCAGCTTTCTTTATTTCATCTTCAGAAGAGGAGGCTGCATTTTTTGCAGGAGAAAGTATTTTCCATTCCACCGGATAATAATGAGAAATGCGTTTGGTAAATTGTTCAATTCCATCTTTTACATAAGGCTCATGCGCTTTTCCTACCGACCAAAAATAAATTTTCATTTTAAAGTTTTATTTGCAATATGCAAAAGTATTATTACGTTATTAGAGAAGTTATAATTTAATTACCGGAGTGCATTATTTATAAACACTACACTTTAATAGTTTAAACTGAATTTCCCTTCCAATGATCTTTAAAGTTCAATTATTTAAATCTTCATTTTTGTTTATTGCTTTACTATTTGCTCAATCTCTTTTTGCCCAAAGTGAGCTTTCATCTGATGATCTTTTTCAACAAGCACGT
>JBDSOE010000121.1:0-17166 GCA_039915005.1 Ginsengibacter sp. | reverse complement strand
CACCATAGAGGAATTGAAATCTATTCATGTATGAGATCATCTCTTTAATACTAATCTTTTAATCGCACCATAGAGGAATTGAAATGAAACTGCGTTGTATTTCCCGAGTCGGCATTTTACTTTTAATCGCACCATAGAGGAATTGAAATGTAATTACTGGATTTATCTTAATTGGTTCATGGACCTTTTAATCGCACCATAGAGGAATTGAAATTGCCGATACATGATGTCAACGGGATTGTAGTAGGACTTTTAATCGCACCATAGAGGAATTGAAATGATGTTATGAAGGTTCATGTACAACTTATCCGCCGCTTTTAATCGCACCATAGAGGAATTGAAATCAAAAATCAAAAAATGAAGCAATTATTTTTTGGCTTGCTTTTAATCGCACCATAGAGGAATTGAAATGTCAATATCACACAATTTTGGATTAGAAAGATTAAACTTTTAATCGCACCATAGAGGAATTGAAATCCTTTAACAGGGTAAGCGATGCCACTGCAAGAAGTTCTTTTATTCGCACTACCCCAATAAATTAATCTTTCATTTTGTTTTAATTTTAACGATTAAAAACTAATGACAATCGGGCGGCACAGCATTAGTAAAAAGATAAAAAAAATTCCTAATCCGCATATTACAAGGTAAATAACGAATAAAAACCGTTGTATAAAAAATTGTGGGAAACACGTACTCCCTATATTCCTTATTCCTGATGATTTTCAATCCTGTCTTTTTTCTGCGTGCCTTAACTCTGGTTCATATTTAAACGTATTTTGTTACCTTCGCACTCCCAAAATATAATTTTTTGTGCCTCTAAAAAGGAGTAACGTAATTTTTAACCAAAATGCTGATGAGCAGGATACTGAAAAAACACCAGGATACAGCAACAAAAAATTTACCTGCTGAACAAAAAATGGATACACAAAACGAAGAAACAAAACCGGTGGAAGCCGAATTGTCAATTGATGAAAAACCACAGGGTGGTATTGATGGAGTTCCGTTCCCTGATTTTCCTGACACGGAATCTACTGTTGCCGCCACCGAGCCTCAACAAACCGATGTTGAAATTCAGGAAGCTGCTCTGGCTACTGCCCATGATGATTTTGATTGGAATATTGACAAAAGAAACGTAACCTCTTACAATCAATCTGAAAGAGAGAAGTATGATGAGGTTTATGACAAAACTTTTAAACAGATCAACGACAATGAAATGGTTACCGGTACCGTGGTAGGCATGACAAAAACAGACGTTGTGATCAACATTGGTTTTAAAAGTGATGGACTGGTAGGCCTTAATGAATTTCGCGACACACCTAACCTGAAAGTAGGTGATGAAGTGGAAGTAATGGTTGCGGAAAAAGAAGATAAAGATGGCAACCTGCACCTTAGCCGCAAGCAGGCCCGCACCACCCGTGCCTGGGAGAAAATTGTTGAAATGCATAAAAGCGGTGAAATTGTTACCGGCCTTGTTACCAGCAAAACCAAAGGCGGACTTATTGTGGATGTATTTGGAATGGAAACCTTCTTGCCTGGTTCTCAGATTGACGTAAAACCGGTTACCGATTACGATCAGTTTGTAGGAAAAACAATGGAATTTAAAGTGGTGAAAATTAATGAAGCCATTAAAAATGCGGTGGTTTCTCACAAAGCGCTTATTGAAAGTGATATTGAACAACAACGTGCTGAAATTATTGGTAAACTTGAAAAAGGCCAGGTATTGGAAGGCACTATCAAAAACATTACCGACTTCGGCGCATTCCTTGACCTTGGCGGATTAGACGGATTGTTATATATCACCGACATTAGTTGGGGACGTATCAATCATCCGAGCGAAATATTAAAACTCGATCAGAAACTGAATGTAGTGGTTCTTGATTTTGATGACGATAAAAAACGCATCAGCCTTGGATTGAAACAATTAACTCCGCATCCTTGGGATACTTTACCTGAAAGCATTAAAGAAGGTGAAATAGTAAAAGGGAAAGTGGTAAACATTGAAGACTATGGAGCTTTTCTGGAAATTTTCCCGGGCGTGGAAGGGTTGGTTCATGTAAGTGAAATTACCTGGGCAAATACGCCTATCAACGCAAAAGAATTTTTCAAGCTGGGTGACGAATACGACTCTAAAGTGGTAACGCTTAGCAAGGAAGATCGTAAAATGAGTCTTTCCATCAAACAGATGACGGAAGATCCATGGCACACTATAGAAGCTCAATATCCTGAAGGCAGCAAGCACCAGGGTTTGGTAAAAAACATTACTCCTTATGGTGTGTTCGTTGAACTTTCTGCGGGCATTGGCGGCATGATCCACATCAGTGATCTTAGCTGGTTGAAACGCTTTAACAACCCCAATGAATACACGAAAGTGGGTCAGAATATTGATGTGATCATCATGAGCATTGATAAAGAAAACCGTAAACTTCAGTTAGGCCACAAGCAAATAGAAGAAGACCCGTGGAACTCCCTGGAAGAAACTTTCCCTGTAGGAAGTGTGCATGAAGGAACCGTTACCCGCAAGGATGACAAGGGCGCTACCGTTCAGCTTCCTTACGGATTAGAAGGATTTGCTCCGGCCCGCCACCTTCGCCGCGAAGATGAGAAGGTAATTGGTATAGATGAGATTGCACCGTTTATGGTTATTGAATTTGACCGTAACGATAAAAAGATCATTCTCAGCCATAGCCGCATTTGGGAAAAAGTAAAAGCGGATGAAAAAGACGCTCACATAAAAGAAAAAAGAGCCGATGCGGAAACCACTAAAAAAGCCGTGAAGACTATTCAAAGCAAGGTTGAAAAAACTACCTTAGGTGATTTAGGCGTACTTGCTGATTTGAAAAGAAAAATAGAAGATGAAGTAGCGCAGGAAGCAGCAGAAGCTAAAGCAAAATCAGAAGCCGCTACGAAAACTGAAACACCTGTTGCAAAAACAGAAGAGCCTATTGCAAAAACAGAAGAGCCTGTTGCAAAAACAGAAGCGCCTGTTGCAGAGATAGAAGCGACTGATGCAGACACAGAAGTAGTTGCTGAAACAAAAAAGGCTCCTTCAAAAAAGAAGAAAGTTGCTGAAGAGAATGAAGAAAAACCTGAAGATTCAAAAGAAGGATCTGCAGAAGAGATTGCATAGACTTTTTTTCAATTACTATAAATCCCGTTGTAAAAGCAACGGGATTTTTTTTGCTCAATTTTATGCAGGAAACCTGTGATTAAAATAATTTATAAATTTTAAAAAATCCCGTATCACAGGAATGACATACTAACCAATCAAGCATTTGATAAACTTTGGGAACAATACAACCGACTGAATCACAGGAATGACATACTAACCAATCAAGGGATTTCCTTTCGTAGTTGTCTGGTACAGTTTATGAGAACAGCCTAATTAATAATATTGCTTCATAGAAACTGAACCTACAGGAATGGATAAATCAAAAATTATAATTTACGTTTTAATTAGCTTGATAATAATAGCTTGCACCATCTTATTGACCTTAATTTTGTTGGCTTGATGAACGCGGTAAATTCCCTCATTCTACTGCATATTGCGCGGCATGGCGGTGCATCCAAAAGATAAAAGTTGATTTCCAACCATCTATCACTTGTCTCCATACATTATTTTATAAGAAAGTTCTTTCATCAAAGAAGCGGGAGAAGCCCCATAACTATTGATACCGATGGTTTTTAAATTATAATCGTGTAGCAATAAGATCGCGTTTTCTGTTTGTGAATAGGTATAATTTTTTATGGTATTCAATGCCTGTTCCACGAGGTAGGGATTGTTGTAAAAAAGTGGTCGCAGCGACCTCTCACTTTTGTCAGGCATTTGATAGATCATCATTATTTTAGTAAAGTATCCGTAAAGCGAAGGCAGTATCAACTGTATAGGAACCGCTTTGGGATTGGCTTCCAGGTACTGAATAATGCGAATTGCTTTTGCGTGGTCTTTCATACTAAACGCGTGCTGTAGTTCAAAAATATTATACTCTTTACTAACCCCAATATACTTTTCAATGTCATCCTCAGTAATACTTTTTTCTGTTGAAACGTTTACCGATAATTTATCTACCTCATTGGCAATCCTTGACAGATCGTTTCCAACATGATCCACCAGTAATGTTAGTGCACGGGGCGTAATCTGAAAACCCTTCGATTGCAGGTAACCATTGGTCCATGATGGCAACTGGTTTTCATAAATCTTTTTTGATAAAAAAATCTCCCCGTTCTTCTTTACCAGTTTTGATAATTTACTACGGCCATCAAGAGTTTTTCCTTTATAAGAAACCACTAAAACAGTTGACCCCAAAGGCTTTTCAATATACGGCTCCAGTTTATCTATCTCTTTCATTTGCTGCGCTTCCTTCAACACAATTACCTGCCTTTCCGCAAACATGGGATAACGGCGACAGGCATTAATAATATCGGCCCAATTGGCATCCTTACCATAAAACACAGTCAGATTGAAGGAAGCCTCTGCCTCCGGCAAAATTTTCTTTTCCGCATACTCCATCACCTCGTCAATAAAAAAATCCTCATCACCTTCCAGCCAGTAAATGGGTTTAAAAATATTTTTTTTCCAGGAAGAAATAATAGATAATGCACTCATTTTTCAAAGATAAAATTTTACATTTAACTTCACTCTTGGGATTGGCTTTTATTAAGAAGTCATTTCCAATGGTTTGGCATGATTTTGGAAAAATCTACATATATTTAATTTACTAAAAAACTTAAACATGAGTTACGAAAATTTCCCTGAAAGCAATTCACCTGTTGAAAAAACGGTGGTTAAAAATAACAACAGCCGCAATATTCTTACCGCCATATTAGTAATTGCATTATTAGGCACCTGGGGATATATCATTTTTGATAAAAGCAAAACCAGGCAGGAAAAAGATAATCTTACTACGCAGATCATTACCAGCGATTCGGCGAAGAATGAATTGCAGCGTGAACTGGATGATGCGGCAATGAGACTTGATGCTTTAAAAACATCCAACGTAAAAGCGGATAGCCTTTTGCAAACCAAAGACAAAGATATTCAGGCACTGAAATCAAGGGTTCAGACAATTTTAAATGATAAGAATGCCACGGCAGCACAACTTTCCGAAGCCAGAAGATTGATTGCCCAATTAAAAGGGAATATTGATACTTATACCGCAGAGATTGAATCTTTAAAATTGGCCAACACACAACTTACCGAAGAGAAAAGAGTGGTAACGGAGCAAAGAAATGTGGTTCAAAAAAATTATGACTCTGCCAACCAGGTAATCAAACAAAAAGAAAATGTGATAGATGTGGGCTCCACTTTACACGCTTCCAATTTTAGTATTATAGGTATTAAAGAAAGAAACAGTGGTAAAGAAAAAGTAACTACTACGGCAAAGAGGGTAGATAAATTAAGAATATCTTTTGATATAGACGAAAACAGAATCACCCAATCCGGCCCAAAAGATATTTATATAGCGATCACCGCACCGGATGGCAATCCCGTAACAGTAGATGCTTTGGGGTCGGGTACATTTGTAACAAGAGACGGAATGGAAAGGCCTTTTACAAAGAAGATCCAGATCAATTATGTGCAGGGACAAAAAGAACCGGTAAAAATAGAATGGTCTCAAAACAGTGATTTCCAAACAGGCAATTATAAAATTGAGATATACAATAATGGCTTCAAGATTGGCGAAGGCGTTCGCAACTTTAAAAAAGGCGGATTGTTTGGATAAAATTTAATTCAATAATACGTGTTGTTTTCTATATTGAATGAGAAGCTTTACACACAAATAAACGGAGGTCAGACCGACGGTCGGCACCAGCCAGCAGCCACACCTACACCTACATAGCAACAATTACGGCCATTGTAGCGTATGTGAAAGCGAATGTCGGTCCCGGCCGTTCGCTGCCAACAGCTATTTTAGCTCCCTGGTATTCACGTAAAAATTTTCATCCACTTTAATATCCTTCACTCCTTTTGGTGCTTGCTGATATTTTTGTGTGGGGCGAATAAAAATCAGATTTCCATTTTTACCGTAAATCTTTACGGCCATATTAAAACCATCCACACAATTATTCCAGCGATAAAAAATCTTTCTCTTTACTTTCTTATATTCCAGCACGGGCACTTTTGTAGTCCTTAAATACTGATCAAATACGTTTGAAAAATCAATGCCCGATTCCTTGTTGATGTAATCCTGAATTTGTTTGGTAGTAACCGTTTGGTGATTAAACGTTTTATTCAATCCCCGTAATATCATCCTGAATTTTTCATCATTATGAATCACCTGCCTTATGGTATGAATCATGTTGCCGGCTTTATAATACATATCGCCACTCCCCTCTTCATTTACACCATAATGCCCAATGATAGGTTTGTCATTCTGTATTTTTTTCCTTATCCCAACTACATATTCCGTGGCTGCTTTTTTGCCAAAATAATATTCTGTAAAAAGGGTTTCACTATAATTGGTAAACCCTTCATGGATCCACATATCGGCAATATCTTTTGAGGTAATATTATTTCCAAACCATTCGTGCCCGCTCTCATGCACAATAATAAAATCCCATTTTAATCCCCATCCGCTTCCTGAAAGATCACTGCCATGATACCCGTTTTCAAATCCGTTTCCATAGGCAACGGCGCTCTGGTGTTCCATCCCAAGATGTGGCGCTTCCACCAATTTATAACCATCTTCGTAAAAAGGATATGGGCCAAACCAATATTCAAATGCTTTCATCATCCGCGGCGCTTCTTTAAATTGCTCTTTCGCTTTGGTAAGGTTGGAATCTATCACCCAGTAATCCATCGTGAGATCGCCTTTTTCACCTTTATATATTTCTCCCCAATGAACATATTTTCCTATGTAGGGAACAATGTTATAATTATTGATCGGGTTTACTACCGCCCATGTATAGACGCTGTTTCCATCTCCATTATCTCTTATACTCCTTAATCTTCCATTACTTACCGTTATTAAATCAGACGGAGCCGTGAAATGCATTTCAGCGCTATCGGGCTCATCGCCCTGGTAATCCTTGCACGGATACCAAACGCTGGCGCCCAAACCCTGGCAGGCAACCGTTATCCATGGATTGCCTGCATTGTCCCTGGTCCAGATGATGCCGCCATCCCACGGAGCTTTTTTGGCAATCTTTGGTTTGCCGTGATAATAAACTTTAATAAAAGAATTTTCAGAATTAACGCTATTAATAAAATAGGCATCCCCCTCCTTACTGTATTTATAGTTTTGCGATACAAATCTATTTTCCCCATCGCCTTCTTTCAACCAGTAACCTGAAGTGATACTATCAATGACCATCGGTTCCTGTAAATCAATTTGCATTGTGCTTCCATTCTTCAGCGCTTTAAATGAAATTTCATTATATCCACTGATACTACTATCTCCTAAATTAAATTTTACATGCAGATCATATGTAGTGGCATCCCACCAGGCTCTTCCAGGTCCGTTACTGCCACGGAGTGTATCGGCATGAGTAAAATTTTGGGCTAAAGAAGAACTAAAAACAATGAATAGGAAACTAAAGAAGGGAACTATCTTTTTCATTCACTAAATTTATTTTTTATAAACAAAGATGAAGCTAAAAAAACAAATGTTACTACCATTAATACCTTTGCCGAAAGAAAAGTTATTTTTTTTGTCCGCTTTCTTTTTATTATTTCTCTCATCGTGCCAGCATCATGAGAATGTAAAAAACATTTTTCATTATAACGAGCAATCAGGCATCGCCACTCTGGATCCCGCCTTTGCAAAAAACCAGTCCATTATGTGGGCGGTACACCAACTTTACAATACCCTGGTACAAACCGACGATCACCTGAATATAGTACCCTCTCTCGCCAAAAGCTGGGATATATCTGCTGATAACCTCACTTTCATTTTTCATTTGCGCAATGATGTTTTTTTTCATGATAATGATGCCTTCACCAATGGCAAAGGAAGGAGAATGACCGCGCATGATGTGGTGTATAGTTTTGAAAGAATTATGAACAGGAGTACAGCAAGCAGCGGCGCCTGGATATTTAATGACCGCGTAGATACCACACAGCCTTTCGTTGCCCTTGATGACACTACTTTTCAATTAAAATTAATAAAACCCTTTCATCCGATACTTGGCGTAATGAGTATGCAGTATTGCTCCATAGTACCCAAAGAAGCTGTAGAAAAATATGGCAAGGATTTTCGCCGGCATCCCTGTGGCACCGGCCCTTTCCAATCGGTAGCGTGGGAAGAAGGACAGGCGTTGGTAATGAAAAAGAATCCCCATTATTTTGAAAAAGACAGCGCCGGCCTCAGGCTTCCTTATCTTGACGGCATTAAAATTTCTTTCCTCGAAAACAAGGCCACAGAGTTTTTAGAATTTCAGCAAAAGCGTTTGGAATTTATAAATGATATTGACCCTTCTTTTTAAGATGAAGTAATTACCAAAAGCGGTGATCTGCGAAAGCAATGGAAAGATAAAATTGTATTGGTAAAACATCCATACCTCACTACAGAATACCTTGGCTTTTTATGCGATAGTAATTTGAGTGTTGTAAAAAATTCCCCACTCAGGAATGTAAAGATCCGGCAGGCCATCAATTATGGATTCAACCGGAGGAAGATGATGTTATACATCCGTAATTCAATAGGCACGCCGGCTGAGAGTGGTTTTGTGCCGGCTGGCTTTCCTTCCTTTGATTCCACCATCGTGAAGGGGTATCAGTACGATCCTGCAAAAGCATTGCAGCTTTTGAAAGAAGCCGGTTATCCCAATGGTACCGGGCTGCCTGCCATTAAATTATTAACGGTTCCCATTTATGCTGACCTGGCAAGTTATATAGCCAATGAATTATTGCAAATAGGTATCAGGATCAACGTGGAGGTAGTTCAAAAAAGTTTGTTGCTGGAACAAACTGCCAAATCGGAAGCGTTGTTTTTTCGCGGTAGCTGGATTGCCGATTATCCTGACGCGGAAAATTTTCTGAGTGTATTTTATGGAGGAAACCCTGCTCCGCCTAATTATACAAGGTATAAAAACCAACAGTTCGATAAATTGTATGAAGCCGCTCTATCAGAAAAAGATGATTCTGCCCGGTACAAAATTTACCGGCAAGCTGATCAGTTAATGATGAAAGATGCGCCGGTGGTGCCTTTGTGGTACGATATGGTAATTCGCCTGGTGCAGCCTTATGTAAAAAACTTTGTGCCTAACAGCCTGAACCTGTTGGAACTAAGAAAGGTAAAATTGGAAGAGTAATCATTTGTATATTTTTAATATGCCAAAATTTCGTTTACAAAAGGGGGTTACCAACATTTAAATGTAAATTGCGCACTTTCATTTTTAATATAGTTTAATGACCGCTATTCTTATTTTCTTTTTCTGCCATTGGTTTTTTTCTTTGTTTTTCCACTCTTTTTTTCTCCATCGTTTTGCTTCTCATAAAATGTTTACCACTTCAAAGAATTGGGAAAGAGCTTTTTACTTTATGACGTGGTTTACGCAAGGGTCTTCTTACCTGGTGCCGAGGGCGTATGCGGTTATGCATCGCATGCATCATGCTTACAGCGACACCGAAAAGGATCCACACTCTCCCCATTTCTTCAAAGACATCTGGCAGATGATGTGGCATACTGCTCTCATTTACCGGAGCTTTCTTTCGGGAAAAAGCCTGCCGGATGCACAGTTTACAAAAGAATATCTTCCCGTATGGGAGTCGCTTGATAGATTAGGCAACAGCTTTGTTACCCGCTCTCTTTTTATGGTGGCCTATACTACTTTTTATATCATTTTCGCACCCAATTACTGGTGGTTTCTTTTATTACCTGTTCATTTTTTAATGGGGCCCATCCAGGGAGCCATCGTTAACTGGTTTGGCCATAAAATGGGATATGCCAATTACGATAATCATGATCATTCAAAGAATACCACACCCTGGGGCTTCTTTTTGATGGGAGAATTATTTCAAAATAACCATCACTTTAAAGGATACGATCCCAACTTTGCAAAAAAATGGTTTGAATTTGACGGCACTTATTTAGTGATGAAAGTGCTTGATAAGTTCAGGATCATCCGGCTGGGGCAGGCAGTAGAGGCCGTAAGAAGTAAGTAATGATATTGAAGGATGCCGATATTTTGCATCAATAATTCATGAATATTTACACTTATTTAATCGTAATTCTTACCCCTGCCTGGGGTATCAGCATATTTGTGGTGGAGTTTTTATCTACAAAAGAAACATTGGCGTTGTTGTCAATATAAGGGTCGGTAAGATACCGGGTGTTGTTGCCGATCAGGTAAGCCACTTTCAGTTCAAGTCCTATATCTCCTCTTTTATTTAAAGGAATATCTATTCCGCCGGCTGTGCCGTAAGCCAATGCCCACCTGGCTTTGCTGGAGTTGGAATATCCTGAATTGTAAGAACTGTAAAAGGTTACCCTTTCCACATTTACCGTAGAGAAAAATACATTCCATCCGGCAGTAAGATCAATAAACGGCTGAACCCTGCCAATTTTCGGAGATTGGAAACGGGTAAGGAACATCAATGAGAAAATATTATTGGTAGCCGACACTTTAAACTCATCGTAAAATCCATACACATACCCTGAGAAATATTGGGTAGCCCTACCCTTTTCCAGGATGCCCAACTCAATACCAAATTTTAGGGGAATATCCACCTCCGGTTTATATAAAAAATTAGCCCTTAATCCAAAACCAGCATCGGGGTTTGATTGTTTATACTCATTCTGAGGTATTGCCAATTGCGCATCTATGGAAGTAGAAAATTTTTGACCCAAAGAAAATGTACCGAAAAGAGAAAAAATAATTAAGACAAATAAATTCTTCATAAGCAAATCATTCTACGGTTAATTTCAATTTATGTGAAAACACTTTTTTTAATTTATCCATCTTGGGTTTTATCACATAATAACAATAGGATTGTTTTGGATTGTTTAAATAATAATTTTCATGCACGGCTTCTGCGGGGTAAAAAACAGTAAAGGGCTCGATGGCAGTTACTATTTGTGAATCAAAAACGCCGCTCTTGTTCAGAATATCCTTATACTTTTCGGATTTTGCTTTTTGTTCTTCATTCTGATAAAAGATCACACTTCTGTATTGAGGCCCTACATCATTTCCTTGCCTGTTCAAAGTAGTAGGGTCGTGCGTTTCCCAATACACTTCAAGCAACTCATCAAAAGAAATTTTTGAAGGATCGTATTCTATTTTCAGGCATTCTGCATGGCCTGTTTGCTTGCTGCAAACTTCTTCGTAAGTTGGATTTTTTACATGACCTCCACTATAGCCACTGGTTACTTTTTCCACGCCTTTCAACTGCTGAAAAACGGCTTCGGTACACCAAAAACACCCATTGGCAAGCGTGGCGGTTTCCAATCTTTTACTTCCGGACATGAGTTGCATTTTATTTTGAATTCTTAAAGTGTAAAGTTAAACCTTAAACTACAAACCCCACATGGTGAGGCACAAGTATTACGAATAAGAAATTAGGAATTAGGAATTAATAGAATCTGCTCGTTGTTTTGTGTGGTGGTGATTAATAGAAACTTCGTAATTTTAAGAAGACCCTGAATCTTTTTTCAAAATTTTATTTACCTGCACAGTCATGGTATGCTTATTTTTACCATAAAAAAATGGCACCCATTAATCAATGAAACTCTTTCCGACATCCGCTGCACATCAATTAGAATTCGATAAAATAAAGTTATTACTCGCTGCTCACTGCCGCTCAGAATATGCGCGTAAAAGAGCTGAAGAGTTACGCATCCACACGCGGAAAGAATTTATAGAGCCGCAATTGTTGCAAACCAATGAATACAAATTACTCTTTCAAAATCATTTATTCTTCCCCGATGACGCAGTTTTAAATCTTTCAATAGAACTACGCCTTTTAAATATTGAATCTTCCATGCTTTCTGGCGAGCAATTTCTCCAGATAAAAAAACTGGCGAATGCCATACAGCAAATATTTCGCTGGTTCAACATAGATCGCAGGGCCTCCTATCCTTACCTCGCGGGCATTATTGACGCCACTTATTATGAAAAGATTATCGCGCAATTGATTGATGAAATACTGGATGAATATGGCATTGTAAAAGACAGCGCATCTGAAAATCTTTCCCGGATCAGAATGTCTTTGTACAAAAAAAGAAATGAGTTGAAAAGAGTCTTTGCCCGGATCATAAGTAAACTAAAAAAGCAGGGCTACCTTACCGATATAGAAGAGAGCTTTATGAATGGAAGGCGTGTGCTTGCTGTGTTTGCCGAACAGAAAAGAATGGTAAAAGGGATTCTGCACGGCGAAAGCGACAGCCGCAGAACTTCATTTATTGAGCCGGAAGAAACCACTTTTTTGAACAATGAAATTTTCTCTTTGGAAAACGAGGAGCACAAAGAAGTAACTATCATTTTGCAAAAGCTAACAGCCAGAATGAGGGCGTATCATTCCCTGCTGACCATTTATCATGATATTCTGGGCGAATACGATTTCATAAGGGCGAAGGCGAAACTGGCAACAGACTATAATGGCAATCTTCCCGCTCTTCATGATAAAGCGCTGGTAAAACTGGTAAATGCCCGTCACCCGCTTCTTTATATTTATAATGAAAAATCGGGGAAGCCGACAATTCCTGTCAATCTTTCTTTAGATGATGCCAACAGGATCCTTGTCATCAGCGGGCCCAATGCAGGTGGCAAAACGGTTACCTTAAAAACCATGGGCCTTTTGCAAATGATGCTTCAGAGCGGGCTTTTAGTTTCGTGTAGTCATGACAGTGAGTTTGGTATTTTTAAACAATTGATGATACATATCGGCGATACACAAAGTCTCGAATTTGAATTGAGCACCTATTCATCGCACCTCATCAATATGAAATATTTTATGGAGAATGCAAATGGGAAAACATTGTTTTTTATAGATGAACTGGGCAGCGGCAGCGATCCCAATCTTGGTGGTGCATTCGCAGAAGTGATTATGGAAGAGCTGGCAAAGAAACATTCTTTTGGCCTCGTAACTACGCATTACCTGAACCTAAAAGTGATGGCCGATAAAGTAAAAGGTATTGTGAACGGAGCCATGACGTTTGATGAGAAGCATTTAAAACCGCTGTATCAACTCGTTATCGGAAAGCCGGGAAGTTCCTACACTTTCGCCATTGCAGAAAGAATCGGCTTGTCGCCTGCGCTCATTAATAAAGCAAAACAATTGGTGGACGACAGTCATTTCAGACTTGATAAATTATTGAATAATACGGAGCAGGATTTGCAGGAAGTGCAATCTGAAAGAAAGGAATTAGACCGCCTCTTAAAGTAAAATGAGAAGCTGCAAAAAGAAATGCGCCAGGTGATTCACAGTGAAAAGCATCAGCAGCAGATTGAATTATTAAAAAACCAGAACCAGGTAAGCGAAGAAAAGTTAGCCTATCTGAAAGAGATGGATCGAAAGCTGAAATCACTTTTGATAGAATGGAGAAAAACAGACGATAAAAATAAGGTGATAAAAATGATGCAGGCGTTGCTCTTTAAACAACCTGAAAAGCGAATCCTCGAAAAGAAACAAAAGAAAATTGATAGCAAATATATTGAAACCAACGAAACTGTAAAGCCAGGTGATAAAGTAATTATGATTGCCAACAGACAAGTAGGTGTTGTTACCAATATCCGCGGAAAGAAAGCCGTAGTGCAGGTTGGCGCTATGCCCATCACTGTGGGTATTGGAGATTTAGTGGTGGTGAAGGAGAAGGTAACAGTGTAACTGATCAGGGCTAATATACCTCCTGAATGACTTTTCAGTCTTATGCCATTTATGGTCATAATTAAATTAGGTGGTGTTCCATCTAAAAATCTAACCATTTTTTTCAAGCATTAACATAAAGTAAAAAAGTATTTATAAATAATGGATTTTTATCTTTCTATTTCCCCTTTCCCCAACAAATACCCTACTCTGTTTTAGTAATTGTTTATTTTTGCCCGCTGAAAAATAATATGAACCATCCGGCGAATCAAAAGATATTAAAAGTAGAAGACGTTGCAGAGAAAACGGTGTTTTCTATTTTACTAAGCATTAGCTTTTCTCATTTGCTCAATGATACCCTGCAATCATTGATCCCGTCCATTTATCCGCTGCTGAAAGAAACCTTTAGTTTAAGCTTTACCCAGGTAGGCCTCATCACCCTTACATTTCAGATGGCGGCTTCTCTTCTGCAACCCTTTGTGGGCATTTATACCGATAAGAAACCACAACCCTATTCCCTTGCCGTTGGCATGGGTTTTACACTTACGGGCCTCATCTTTTTATCCTTTGCCCAAAGCTTTGCCGCCGTACTTATTTCAGTAGGGCTTATAGGAATAGGGTCTTCCATTTTTCATCCTGAATCTTCCAAGGTGGCATATATGGCTGCCGGTGGCAGGCACGGATTGGCACAGTCTATTTTCCAGGTAGGCGGCAATGCAGGCAGCGCGTTTGGGCCTTTACTGGCGGCGCTTATCATTGTTCCTTACGGACGCTCGCATATTTTATATTTCTGCATCCTGGCGCTGCTGGCCATTATAGTGCTTACGCGTGTGGGCACATGGGCCAAAAATAATCTTCATCTTATTAAGCCAAAATCCCGTAACGCTTCTCATGGAAATGAGATCCATTTATCAAAAAAGAAGATTTCATTCTCCATAGCCATCCTGCTGGTACTCATCTTTTCTAAATATTTTTACCTCGCAAGTATCAGCAGCTATTATACTTTTTACCTGATAGATAAGTTCGGGGTATCGGTACAAAGCTCTCAATTATATCTTTTCGTATTCCTTGCGGCAGCGGCGGCAGGTACGTTTATCGGCGGCCCATTGGGCGACAGGTTTGGTAGGAAATATGTCATCTGGCTTTCCATTCTCGGGGTGGCGCCTTTTACGTTGATGCTGCCTTATGTAAGCCTTTTCTGGACCAGCATACTTAGTATTGTTATCGGATTTATTCTTTCGTCGGCCTTCTCCGCCATATTGGTGTATGCGCAGGAATTAATGCCCGGCAAAGTAGGAATGGTGTCGGGTTTATTCTTTGGCTTTGCCTTCGGAATGGGTGGTATCGGTTCAGCGGTTCTTGGCCTGCTGGCAGACTACACCAGTATTTATTTTGTATTCCAGGTATGTTCTTTCCTTCCTCTCATTGGACTTATAACAGGGTTCCTTCCCAATTTAAGAAAAATGCGCCTGGCGAAGAGTTAAGGCGATTGTTAAATTATAGTGAAACGTATCTTTCTAATAAACCTTTTATCTCCTTTAAAGTCTTTGATTGTTAAGAAGTGATGAGGAGTGTGGGATTAGGAATTGATTTAACAACCCCCTTTATCACGGGCTTTATTAAATAGAATTAAATTTGGTAACACGTTCTTAAAGAAAAGTTTATGAAAAAGATATTCAGCCTTTTATTGATTACCTGTTTTGCCGCAGGCACTTTCAATAAACTGGAAGCACAAAGAAGAGAGAACCAGGACAGAAGCGCCACACAGCCGGTACGTACCTTTCCCCATACCAGCAGGGCCACTACCGTTAGGCCCAATAATACAAGCAATAACCGAAATATAAATAACCAGCGAAACGGCAATGCCATAAACCGGTATAGTACACCCGCAAGTAGTGGAGGTGCTTCTTCCTCCACAGCACGCAGGGGCACACCGGTAAGGGTGGTAACCACCCCACCCCGTAACCTGACAGCCACAAGAAGCTACCGCCAGCCCGCAGTTTCACGGAGCTATAACTACCCGGGTAATTACCGTTACACTAATAATTATTACGGCAATTCCTATCACCGCACCAACTATGTTTACCGTCCCGTATTTATGCATGCCCCACGATACACTTATATACCCCGCGCCAGCATTTCCATTCATTTTGGAGGACGGCCCTACTATTATAACCAGGGATATTTTTATGGCTACTATTCCGGGTATTATCAACCTCTTTTTCCTCCGTTTGGTATTCGTATAAATGTGTTGCCTTTTGGGTATTCAAGATTCTTTGTAGGCCCCGACCCGTTTTATTATTACAATGGAATTTATTACAGGCCGTATAACGATAATACCTATGAAGTGGTGGATGCGCCCATGGGAGCCACGGTTTCTTCATTGCCAAAAGGTGCCAGGTCGGTGGTAGTAAATGGCGAAAAACTGTATGAACTGAATGGTACCTATTATAAAGCCGATAGAAATGATAAAGGAGCAGATGTATATATAGTGGTGGGCAAAAATGGGGAAATTAATAATACTACTGATGCTACTGACACTTCCTTACCTTCTTCTTCCACTTCCGCTCCTCTCCAGGCAGGAGATGTGATAAGCCAGCTTCCGGAAGGATCCAAAGTGGTAACTATAAACGGTGAGAAATTGTATGTAACGCCCTACAATGTTTTTCTTAATGAAAATACAGTGGATGGAGTGGTAGAATATACCGTGGTAGGTAAATAAAAAGAAGAAATTTTATTATAACGGCTGTCTCAAAAGGGCAGCCCTTTTTATTCAAACTACAGGTCGTACCGCAGGTCGGTACCGGCCATAATTTCAGCAAACGATTTTTGCAGAAAATTATTTTTACGGGCCCCTAAAAAAGAGATTTAACCACATTTGAGGTACTGGAAAATGACTAAACGGATGTAAGGCAGGTCAGAAATCACCTCTGTCGCTGCCCAAAAAGGGGATAAATGGCCGTGATTTTTTCCACTGTTGGTGTTCCTCTCACAAAGCGCCGCAGTTGGGGTTGCGCCTTGCTTTGAAGCAATGGCCTCACCAACGGCTATTATCGCTTGCCTATTTAAAACTCAAAGAGAGGGTTGCGTTCCATTCGTTTTGTTGGTGAAGCAGCCGCACTTATCCCTGCTCAACACCAACAAAAGTATCACATATGCAAAACAGCAAACTCAATTCTGACGTTCGGCTTAAAATTATAGAATGCCAGCCCATAGCCAAGCCTCAACGTTGTACACAAGCTACCCTGAAACATCATTTTTATGAATCCTATTCAAAATATGTAATTTTATTGAATGACAAAACAGCGTTTCTATTTTGATACATCCGTTTTTGGTGGTGTATATGATTCAGAGTTTGAAGAATCTTCTATTCAACTTTTTGAGAAAGTAAAACTTGGACAAATAGTTTGTGTTTATTCTGACCT
>JBDSOE010000112.1:0-5238 GCA_039915005.1 Ginsengibacter sp. | reverse complement strand
GCCAACTTAAGAATTCTTTTACGAAGGTTGGCAACCTTGCGTACTATCTTTGCAGCCTTAAAAAAAAATTCACTTTTAATGGCAGCGTTACAGTTTGATCTTCAGCATACAGATATAATTACGAAAGCGCGCGCAGGGAAGATCACTACGGATCATGGAGAAATTCAAACACCCATCTTTATGCCGGTAGGCACCGTTGGAAGCGTGAAAGCCGTTACCCAACAGCAGTTGCATAAAGACATAAAAGCACAGATCATTTTGGGAAATACCTACCATCTGTATTTGCGCCCGGGATTGGAAGTGTTGGAATCTGCCGGTGGCCTGCATAGGTTTATGAACTGGAATAAACCGATCCTTACAGATAGCGGCGGCTTCCAGGTTTTTTCTTTGAGTGGCGTACGGAAATTGACAGAGGAAGGTGCGGTTTTTCAAAGCCATATTGATGGAAGCCGGCATTTATTTTCGCCTGAAAAAGTAATGGATATTCAAAGGATTATCGGGGGCGATATTATCATGGCTTTTGATGAATGCCCACCGGGAGCCAGCGAATATAATTATGCAAAAACATCTTTGGAACTGACTAACAGATGGCTTGACAGGTGCTTTAAGCAATTCGATGCCACAGAAAATAAATACGGCTATACCAAAAATTTATTTCCCAGTGTTCAGGGTGGCGTTCATCACGATCTTAGAAAATTTTCGTGCGAATATGTTTCTTCAAAAGAAGCTACAGGAAATGCTATTGGCGGCTTGAGCGTGGGCGAGCCTACTGAAAAAATGTATGAGATATGCGAGCTTTGTTGCGATCATCTCCCCGCAAATAAGCCACGATACCTCATGGGCGTGGGTACACCATGGAACCTACTGGAATGTATATCGCTGGGGATAGATATGTTTGATTGTGTAATGCCTACACGCAATGGCCGCAATGCCATGTTGTTCACTAGCAACGGCATCATTAATATTGACAATAAAAAATGGGAAAAAGATTTTTCGCCAATAGATGAGGGCATTGATTGTGAAGTAAGTAATTTTTACAGCAAAGGATATTTGCGTCATTTGATGAAGGCAAAAGAAATATTGGGATTGCAAATTGCCAGTATTCATAATCTTGCCTTTTATCTCGATATTGTGGAAAAAGCGCGTAAGCATATTACAGAAGGAACTTTTTCTTCATGGAAAAATGAGATGGTTGTTCGCTGGCAACAGCGTCTATAATAAGTTGTCCATCTCTCACAGATATTTTTTTAAATCCTGTGTTAGATAATTTCTTTGATCATTAAAATGAATCACTCAAAAAAAACAAATGAAAAAAGTACAATTTTTGGCAATAGGGCGCAACCCGGTAGTATTGCAAAAGCTACTCCGGTTCATTAATGAAAACCCTGAATGGGAAGCCAATGGCACAGTGGATGATGAAAGCGCTATTATCATTTTCAATCAAAAGGAAATACATGTGGTGGTGTGGGTTGATGAACTTTCAGCCGCATCTGAAACCCGGTTGGCAACTGCCTTTAAAGAAAAGGCACCTGAAATAATTTTTATCCATCATTATGGCGATTCCACAGGCTTGCTCGCTTGGGAAATACAAGAGGCTTTTACCCAAAATAATTTTGATGCAAAAGCGCTCAATGTAGTTGATGAAAAAAATGATGCCGCCCCGGATGCAAAAAACGGGTAAGGCCTTTGCTATCCCAATCCGACCTCAGTATGCCTTGCCGGAATTTCTACGTCCAAAAAACCTTTGGCTATCAGCCGGTTTTTGAAATCCAGTTGCACATCGTAATCGCCATGCACTAAAAATAATTTCTTTACCTGCATGGGATCCTGGCTGGCCAGCCATTGGCTCATGTCCTGGTAATCGCCGTGGGCGCTCATGCTTTTTATTTCTCCTATCTCTGCATTTACTTCATGCGGCTGCCCAAAGATGCCCACTTCTTTTGGATGCAATTTTAATCTGCCTCCCAGTGAATTGGGTTCGCAATACCCCGTTAGCAATATAGAATTGCGGCTGTTCTCAATATTATTACTGATGTGGTGCTTTACCCTTCCGGCCTCTGCCATACCGCTGGCCGAAATAATTACCAGCGGATCTTTGCGGTAATTCAGCGACTTGCTTTCCTCCACCGACTTTACAAATTTTAAACCCTTAAACCCAAATGGATCCTCATCGTTTTGCAATATCTTTTGTACCCGGTTATTAAAATATTGAGGATAGCTTTTAATAACTTCAGTGGCTTCCATGCTTAAAGGACTATCCACATAATAAGCCAAATCAGGGAGCCGGTTCTCCACTTCCAACTGGTTTAGTGCATACAGAATTTCCTGCGTACGGCCCACACTAAAAGCTGGAATGATCAGCTTTCCTTTTCTCTGCAAACAGGTTTTGGTAATCCATTCCAAAAGGCTATCGGGTGTGCTGTAAACTTCTTCGTGCAGCTTATTTCCGTAAGTGGATTCCATGATAATATAATCTGCCTGCGGAAATGGGGCCGGTGATTTTAAAATAATATCACGGTATCTTCCCAGGTCGCCCGAAAAAGTAAGACGGGTTTCTTTACCGTTTTCATTGATCTTTAAATGCACCGTGGCGCTGCCGATAATGTGCCCTGCATCAAGATACATAAACTGTACATTTTCGTCTATGGTAAACCATTTACAATAGTCAACGGTTACCAAATGCTGCGCGGCCCTTACTGCATCTTCCATACCGTATAAGGGCGCCAGGTAAGTCTTCCCTTGTCTTGCACGTGTTTTATTTACATATTTTAAATCGTTTTCCTGTATGCCCGCACTGTCGGCCATAAGTATGGTTGCCAGGTCTTTAGTTGCCGGCGTGGCATACACATTACCGGTATAGCCATCTTTTATCAATTTGGGTATCAGCCCGCAATGATCTATGTGCGCATGAGAAAGAATCATGTGGTCTATCTCTTAAGGATCAAATCCAAAATCGCGGTTGAGTTCATCTGTATCTTTTCCCATTCCCTGGTACATGCCACAGTCCAGTAAATATTTTTTTCCGTTGGCAAGGGTAAGTAAATGTTTGGAACCAGTAACAGTGCGTGCGGCCCCGTGAAAAGCAATTTTCATGAAATAATTTTAATGGTGTGAAAGAGATGCTTTATCAAATATCGTGGAAAAAAGATTAATGATTATACTTCACAAAGAACAAAACATCTTTAGGACAAAACTCGTAAATTTGAGATATGGAAATGAAATTACAAGTTCCGTTTCAGCAACTGTTGACATTAGTTAAAAGTCTGACACCTGGACAGAAAGCAAGGTTACGGCAGGAACTTGCCGAAAAAAAAGCACCAATAAAAGATAAAGACGACTTTATTGAATATTTACTCAATGGACCTGTCTATTCTGACAAAGAAATACATCTGATTGAGGAAAACCGAAAAAGTATTGCAGCATGGCGGACAAAAAGTTGATGGTGGATTCAACCATTTTGATTGATTATTTCCGCAAGACCGATAAGGCTAAATCCAAATTAGTGTCACATTTTAGAAACTATGACCAGCTTTATATTTCAAGCGTTACAGAATTTGAGGTTGTTAATGGCGCAACACAAGCACATTTACAGTTTTGGGAAGGTATGCTAATACGGTTTACTATTTTAGACTTTGACAGTAAAGCTGCAAGACAAGCCGCAGATATCGTTGCTCAACTTAAAATCAAACGTAAGAATATTGATAAGCCAGATTTGTTCATTGCAGCAACAGCAGTTGTAAATGGATTTCCCCTAGACACGTTAAACACCAAACATTTCATCCACATTGACAGTTTACATCTGCTGACAAAATAAAATGGCTGCTTACATCGGTTTTCCTCTTCCATGGTTCGTGTCTCAACGAACCACATTTCTGAGATCCGGTTCGTGAGGATTGCTATGGAAAAAACAAATCTTTTTCAGGCTGCTTTTTTATAGTTTTCCACATATTTTTTCTGATTATTCACAACTGCCGCTGCCCTGAGTACTAGTTTATTGCATATTGCATTTAGCACACTATTGGGATGTTTTCCTTCGTTTACTTTTCTGTCATAATAATCTCTGAACTCCTGATAATATTTTATGGATGATAAGGCACCCATGTGAAGCAAAGCTTTAAGCTCCTTGTTGGCCATTTTATGTACTTTATTACGCCCCTTTAAGCTTTTGCCGCTTGTCTCACTAAATGGTGCAAGCCCGGCGTAGCAGGCCAGTTGTTTACCGCTGGCTTTATTAGCAAAATTATTGGTGCAACATAAAATGTAGGTTGCGATAACAGGGCCTATGCCAGGCACTGAAAGAAGCAGGTTATAATTGGCATTTATTGACGGATCATTTTTAATGACCGATGCTATTTGCTTCTCTATTTCTGCAATTGATTTTTCCAAGCCGTCCAGTGCCGTTTTATAAACCTTCTCCATCATTTTTTGTGTAGCCTTATCGTTGATATTCTTTAGTTCTTTCAGGTAAGTTTTATTGGCGTTAAGCTGGGATATTAATCTTGTCCTGGATGTGATTAAATCTTTAAGCTTCAAAAACTCAGGATTCAAGGCAGCACTAGCTTTCAGTTCATCATCATTCTTGTAAGCATAGCTGCAAAGACGCTGGCTGTCTATCTTATCGTCCTTGCCCCTGGCAATGCCAAAACTCTTTTTAATGTTGGCTGCATTTCCTATGTGAATCGGGATATTATTTTCACAAAAAAATTGCCATAACAAGCGATGGTATATACCGGTATTTTCTATTACCAATAAAGTATCATTATCAAATATTATCCCATGTGCTTTAAGCCATTTTTTTAGTAAAGCTAATCCTCCAATAGTATTTTCAAAACGCTCTGTGATCATTGGTTGTTTTTGAAAATTTACAACAATCATTAAAGAGATATCAAACCATAGTTTTGAAACATCAATACCTAAAAAGGAGCCTGTTTGTTTTTTCATCATTTTGGGTTTAAATTGTGAACAATGCATTAACCATTTTTGCCCCATCGTCCTAGTCCTTAATAGTGAGTAGTTAACCCTAATTGCTATACGGACACTAAGGGAAAAAACAGCAGTGGATTCTATCCCCACATAGGTATTTAACCTTGACACGGAACATAATGAGCCGCTGCTGATGGTTAGTGTTTATCCACATAACATAGTGAATTCTAAAAGAAAAAAAGTAACAAAAAAAGAAAAGTAATAATAATAGTAATATGTTTTAATAATCAATAATGCAAATCTAAAGGACACGAA
>JBDSOE010000104.1:0-24271 GCA_039915005.1 Ginsengibacter sp. | reverse complement strand
CGGTACCCAAAAACAATCCTTACCTGTTATTCTATCTTCAGCGCCAGCCCAACGCCAATACCATAGTGGTGGACTTAAATGTAGTAAATGGCAGAGTGGATGCCGATAAGCCGGTGAACGTTTATTGGATAAGATACCAGGAAGACGGAAGAAAAGCAAAGCTGAATTTTATACAAAAAGAATTTGCGTACGGCGTTCAGACAAAGAAAATTGCAGATGGAAAATATGATCTGAATTTTGTTTCTTATAAGAAAATGAAGTTCAGGTTAGAAAGAGAGGCCAACAATACCTGGCAGGTATTTAGCACTTTAAAAAACGGCTCCCGACTCATACTCAAAAGAATTTATTTGCACGTAAACGGAGGAAGTTTCTGGAAGCCAAATATAGAATATGTAGAGCTGAAAGGCAGTGACGCCAACACTCACAGAGAGGTAAGAGAAAGAATACTTTTAAAAGAATAAATAAGGGGGCAGGTTGCCAACCTTGATAAGTTAATTATTATTTTAAAATCCAATTTTCCTAAAAAGAAAAAAAGCATTTCAAATTCATAAAGTGGAGGATACAGTAAAGACGAATATTAGCCGGGTAAAGGACAGCGTTATAGTTGTAATTATTTCTTTAGTTTATCTTATAGCATCGGCTGTATTCATAGGCTTTAAAACCAACCAGTTATTTTTGGTTTGTTTTTTTTGTGCCATGTATTTTGCATCCGGTGCTACGCGGAAACTGATCCTTGGATTCTCTGTTTTTATTGTTTACTGGATAGTGTTTGACTATATGAAACTATTTCCCAATTACCGTTTCCAGACGGTGCACATCCAGGATTTGTATGACCTGGAAAAGAAATTTTTTGCCATAAAATGGGAAGGTGCCATTTTAACTCCCAACGAGTTTTTGATAAAGCATCAAACCACGACATTGGATGTGTTAAGTGGCTTTTTATATTTGTGCTGGATACCAGTTCCCTTATTTTTAGCAGTTTATTTATTTTATAAAGACCGCACCGAGTTTTTAAAATTTGCACTTACTTTTTTCTGGATCAACATGCTGGGGTTTATCATTTATTACATTTACCCGGCGGCGCCGCCGTGGTATATGGAGCAATATGGAACGGCCTTTAATTCCGCTACACGCGGCAACACTGCCGGGTTACAGAGGTTTGATGCTTTCTTCAGTGTTCAGGTATTTCATGACCTGTATGCGCAAAGCTCCAACGTATTTGCAGCCATGCCTTCTCTCCATTCGTCATATCCTTTACTGGTACTTTATTACGGTTTCAGAAACAGGCTGGGATGGATCAATATCCTCTTTGGCCTCATAACAATTGGCATTTGGTTCTCCGCTGTTTACACAGGGCATCATTATCTTTTAGATGTTTTGGCGGGTATAGTATGTTGCGTCATTGGTACGGTTTCTTTCAACCAACTTGTAAAATATAAACCAGTAACAAAAATGCTGGAGGCTTATCTACGGGTGATACGATAAGAGTTTTATAAAATATTTTTATTGATCCTGTTTTCAAAATACGTATGAAGCTCTTTTTCTTCATCAAAATCCTTTGGAAGTTTTACAGGACCTACAATCTTTTTGAGGCGGGTTTCAATTCGAATTATGCCAACAAAAAAGTGATTGCTTTGTAATACTCCCCAAAATAAAGTTATCTGATTTTTCAATGTTCACTTTGAAGAAATAATTGAAAAATTAAAAGTAGAAAGTATGATTTTGTTAAGCAAAGAAGGGGCTTTGGTTTATGGTTATTTCTTCTTCTCTTGGTTTAATTTCTTAGTTTTTTTTGATGCAGGTAGATAATTTTCAAAAGAAACTACTTTCCTGCCGGTCTTAGTTTCAAGGTCGAGCCTTGCTTTGCCGGCAACAGAGCCACCTTGTTTTGCCACTTTTTTATTTTCAATAAATCCTTTTGGATTTTTTGTTTTTACAATGGCTGTAGTCGAAGCCTCGCCCAGCATTGAAAAAATCAATTCAAGATCGTTCATGTGGTCTCTTAGGTTTTGACTTTTCAGCCCTTTCACTTTTTTGTATTCGGAAGGTGTTATGCCAAAAGTAGCCTTAGAAATTTCTGCTGTAAGTATAGCATATTCCTTTTGTAATTTCACATCATTCTTTTTCCATTCATCAGTCAGTTCTTCACGAATAGCGATACTACGCATTCGTTTTTCAATCCAATCATCAGAATATCCTTTAAGTTTATAAAGTTCTCTTGTGCGTTGTGTTGCCAATTCCGGATTTTCAATTTCATCTAACCTGTCCGATCCTACTTGTGCCAACCAAAGTTTAAAAGGTTCTGCCTTAGGTGAAGGAATGGATTGAATGATACGTAAAAGCCCTTGCGCATTTGCACAACCCATTTTTTGTTTTCCGCCTGCTGTTTCCACTGAAAGGGTGGGTACAATTTGTACCCACCCTTTGGCGAGTTCACCATCTCTTTGCCGCATCCGTTTGATATATTGTTTGGGATCTGTGCTTTCAGTAAGAATAGCTATTACATCTTCCACAACAAAATACCATTTCTGTTCGGCTTCATTCCAAACAGTTCTTATTTGTTTGCTTTCAAATAATTTAATGTTGCTCATAATCAAATTTAGGAAGAATAAACTATGAGTATTAATAGAATTTATACTTAATACATTGAGCAGTTTTACTCAAAATTATTATCAAAAAAATCATTCGGAATTGAAAATTTTAGTTTCAGAAGCAAGCAATTCTTAACTTCTTAAAAATCCCTATCTCCCATTTTCCCTTTAAATTTGCCTAAATGTCGGAGAATAAACAGCGTAAAAAATTATTGGATCTCAGTGTTCTTAGAAAAGTTTTCGCCTATGCTTTGCCCTATAAGAATAAAGTTTACATTTCCATCCTCCTCTCCATTGTACTCGCCGTTCTTTCGCCACTGCGGCCTTATCTTATTCAATATACCGTAAATCATTTTATTGCTGATAAGGATATGTACTGGCTCATTCTTATCACTATCATCCAGATAGGGATGTTGCTGGTGGAAACCGCGCTTCGTTTTTATTTTGGCTTTATAACGTCCTGGCTGGGGCAAACCGTTGTGAAAGACCTTCGGGTAACTGTATATAAAAAAGTGCTTAGCCTGAATCTTACTCAATTTGACAGAACACCCATAGGCACTTTAACCACAAGGACGATTAATGATATTGAATCGGTGAATGATATTTTTTCCGACGGACTGATCCCTATTATCTCAGATCTGCTTTCAATAGTTTCTATATTGTTGTTCATGTTTGGTGTGGATTGGAAGTTGTCGCTGATAAGCCTGGCGCCATTTCCGATCATTGTAATTGCCACTTATTTTTTTAAGGAAAGCGTCAACAAATCTTTTATAAAAGTAAGAAACGCGGTAGCGGCGCTAAATGCTTTTGTACAGGAACATATTACAGGAATGAGCGTGGTGCAGGCTTTCGCGGTGGAAGATAAAGAGTTTAAAAAATTCAAAGAGATCAACAAGCAACACCGCAACGCTAATATAAAAGCCATCTTCGCGTATTCCGTTTTCTTCCCCATTGTGGAAATTGTGCTGGCATTTTCAATAGGCTTACTGGTTTGGTGGGGTGGCAATTATGCATTTAATGCCGGCGTGATCATTGCCTTCATCATGTACCTGAATTTATTATTCAGGCCTTTGCGTGTAATAGCGGATAAATTTAATGTGCTGCAAATGGGAATGGTGGCCAGCGAAAGAGTCTTTAAAGTCTTGGAAAACCCGGATGTTACACAAAATGTTCATGAAGGAATTAATTCAGGTCCGGTAAAAGGAGAAGTGGAATTTAATAAAGTATGGTTTGCTTACGTTGATGAGCAATATGTTTTAAAAAACATTTCTTTTAAAATAGCACCCGGCGAAACGCTAGCGATAGTAGGCCACACCGGAAGTGGGAAAACTTCAATTATCAGTTTGCTCAACCGGCTTTATTCCATCAACAAAGGCGAAATAAAAATAGACCATCACAATATCAATGAATTCAACATTGATTTTTTAAGAAACAGGATAGCCGTGGTTTTGCAAGATGTTTTTTTATTCGGCGGCTCGGTTTTGGATAATGTTACATTGAGAAATCCATCTATAAAACGTGAGCAAGTGATAGAAGCGGCAAAGATGATTGGCGTACATCATTTTATTATGCAGTTGCCCGGTGGTTACGATTATAATGTAATGGAAAGAGGAGCTACTTTATCACTTGGCCAGCGACAATTATTATCTTTTCTCAGAGCGTTGCTGTATGATCCTTCTATATTAATTCTGGACGAAGCCACTTCTTCCATTGACAGCGGCAGCGAAATGCTGATACAAAACGCAATTGATAAACTGATACAGGGGAGAACTTCCATTGTGATAGCACACCGTTTATCCACGATCAGAAAAGCAGATAAAATAATAGTGCTGGACAGAGGTGAAATAAAAGAAATGGGCACGCACACCCAATTGATGCGTTTAAAAGGCCATTATTATCAGCTCCATAAAATGCAATTTGAAATGCAGGAGAGCGAGGGAATAATTAGGAATTAGGAATCTCCAATTCTTTTACATTCTCATCTCCCTGAATTTTCTCTGGCCTCATTTGCGGAAATAATAACACATCCTGAATAGATGCCTGGTTGGTGAGTAGCATGGCCAGTCGGTCAATGCCAAAACCAATGCCACTGGTGGGCGGCATTCCATATTCTAACGCACGCAGAAAATCATGATCTATAAACATGGCTTCATCATCTCCGCGGGCCATCAACTCTGACTGTTCTTCAAAACGCTTTCTTTGTTCGATAGGATCATTTAATTCGGTATAGGCATTGGCTACTTCCTTCCCATTCACTATCAACTCAAATCGCTCTACCAAACCGGGTTTGCTGCGATGTTTTTTTGTAAGCGGGCTCATCTCTACAGGGTAATCAATAATAAATGTGGGCTGAATAAAATGATCCTCGCATTTTTCAGAAAAAATTTCATCAATTAATTTCCCTTTTCCCATAGAGCTATCTGCGTGTATGCCTAACTGTTGACACAGTTCTCTTAACCCGTTTTCATCTTTATCACTTACATCAACGCCGGCATATTCTTTTATAGCATCGTACATGGTTATTCTTTTGTAAGGCGCTTTAAAATCAATTTCATTTTCTCCCGAAATAACTGTCGTACTATTATTTACAGCGAGGGCAGTTTTTTCCAATAATTGTTCCGTGGTTTCCATCATCCACAAATAATCTTTGTAAGCCACATAAAATTCAAGCACGGTAAACTCCGGATTGTGCGTGCGGTCCATGCCTTCATTTCTAAAATTTCTGCTGAATTCATATACCCATTCAAAGCCGCCAACGATCAATCTTTTTAAGTACAATTCATTAGCGATCCTCAAATAAAAAGGAACATCCAGTGCATTATGATGGGTGATGAAAGGCCGCGCAGCCGCGCCTCCGGGAATATTCTGCAACACGGGCGTATCTACTTCCAATGCTCCCTGCTCATTTAAAAAAGAGCGGATGGCATTGATCATTTTGGTACGCTTTACAAAAGTCTCTTTCACACCCGGATTCACAATCAGGTCTGCGTACCTCTGACGATATCTGAATTCCGCGTCCGTAACTTCATCAAACGTTTCACCATCTTTTTCTTTTACCACGGGCAAAGGCCTCAATGATTTTGAGAGAATATGAAAAGAGGAAGCGTGTATAGAAGTTTCACCGGTTTTTGTAGTAAACACAAATCCTTTCACACCGATGATGTCGCCAATATCCACCAGCTTTTTCCACACAACATCATATAGGCTTTTATCTTCTCCGGGGGCCACGTCATCCTTACGGATATAAAGTTGAATTCTCCCGCTCCCATCCTGCAGGGAAGCAAACGAAGCTTTCCCCATAACGCGGATGCTCATAATTCTGCCGGCAATGCATACATCCGAAAAATCAGCTTTGTTCTCCTCTTCCTTATAATTATTTTTTATGAAAGCGGTGTTGGTATTTACAGGAAACAATTCCGCCGGATACGCGTCTATCCCCAATTTGGCGAGCTCGTGTAATTTTTCTCTCCTGATAATTTCCTGTTCTGATAAATGTTGACTACTCATATAATTTCAATAAAATTCTTGCCGGGTAAAACGGCAAATAAGAAATTTTTTTTGCAAAGGTAAACTTTTGAAAGGTAGATATACGTTGTAAGAAATTATGGATGAGCCGTGGATTTCATAAAAAATTTATTGGCAGCAGTCAATCCATAATTATACAGCAATTGTTTTTCTTTTGAAGAAACCTTACGCGGTCTTCCGGAAATGTCGCCATAGCTAATGTAAATCGTCCTGCCTCTTTCATTGGCAAGATCAGGGGATTTCCTGTTAATGCTTTCCATCATAAGGTTCATCACTGCCCCGGAATATTCTTTCATATTTTCAATCCTATAAGGAGCTATATCGGTATTGTCTTTATCAAACTCATCAATCTGTTCGCCCCTTTCAAGTTTTAAACCGAGGGTTTGTGAATTGTAAATTACCCGTTTGCAGTTGAGCGGGTTGCCGCCATCTACACAAGAATCGAACATGTTGATGGGATAATTCCAAAGCATGCCACCATCTGCAAACAAGTCGTATTTCGCTGCGGTATCATTCAAAGCCACTTCATTTCCTGCACTATCTATCGCCACCGGCACAAAATAAAAAGGAATGGAACCACTGATATGAACCGCTGTTCTGAGTTTCATTTCCGGCCAGTTTTTCCATGATAAAATTTCGGGTCTCTGCTTTGTGATATTAGTGCCGGTACAAAAGAAATTCTTAAATCTTTTATCTCTTAAATGCAGATCGTGCAAACCATTAAAAGTGATGTCAGCATTGCCTGTTTTATATTTTATTAAATCTCCCAGCCATTTACTGAACATATCACCTTTAAAAAGTCCATATTCTTTTTTTAATCTTCTTATTTTTCCCACAAAAAATTTTCCATCATTGAACTCCTGAATTTTTAGAGTTTGCAAAACAGAGTCAATTTCAAATGAAGTATAATCCAAAGAAACCATCAAACCCGCTATAGCACCCGCAGAAGAGCCGGCTACGTTTTCAATATTCCGGAGAATCCCCTTTTGCTCAAGTACTTCAAGCGCACCGGAATAGGCAAGCCCGCGAATGCCACCTCCTTCCATCACTAAATTTTTATAATGATAATTATTTTGAGAAAAAGACAGCAAAGGGGAAAGAAAGAAAAATAGAAAAAATAATTTCATTGAGTGAAATTACAATTGTTTGCTGCGTTTAAAGACAATGAAAGTTTGCAAAAGGTTAAAAATTATTCCCAGATATTTTTAAGGGCAACTTCAATTTTGCAATCATCTGAAAGAGAAAAAATGAATGGTATTTCCGGAGAGAATTTTTGAAGTGCATATTTTGAATGGGTAAGAAAATAAATTTCTACCAGCTCTTTTTCAGGGTCAACGATAAGATAATATTTTATTCCAAATTTTTCATAAATAGAAAATTTAGAAATCCTATCTTTCAATGCAGTAGCATCGGATAATATTTCTACCACCAATGTAGGTGGAAAGTCAAGATAATTTTTTTTTGTGGCCCCGCAAACAATCGAACAATCCGGCTGTAAAATAGTGTCCTCCTCAATTTTAAGGTCAATGAAATCATACACTTTGCAATGTTTACACTTTGACTCCTTCAATGCTTTTTTCAGTTCATACATAATATTGACAACAACCCATTGGTGTTTCATATTAGGTGCAGGACTCATTGCAAAGGGAATTCCCTCAATCAATTCCCAACGGCCTTCCCAAAGGCAATAATCCTCGTAAGTGTAATAGGGTAAAAGTTTCACTGCATTCATAACAATAAAGTTAAAGCGATTTTATGATAAAGCCAATAGCACCTGCCATGCCTCTTTCACCTTTCCTTCATTGAGCAGGCCGGCTGCATATAGGTGCAATTCCTTTTCCATTTCCTCGGGGCTTAATGAATAATATAGAAAAATATTTTTCAACTTTTCATCTTCAAAAGAAGGATCCACCAGCGGCATTTCATGTACATTGGCCAACCTCCCGAGATGGTTGCCGGTAAGCACATTACTCCTTCTTATAGATTCCGGTAAATTGTCAATACCAATACCCAATTGTGTACTGGGCTTTTCCACTTTAAATAAATTATCGGCGCTGATTTTTGTGTACCAGTTGCCACCCAGCCTTGCCACGTGGTTTATTTTAAGCTGATCAATCTTTCCATCATCACCCAAAATGTTTTCATTGATGTGCATCATTAAAACTTCTGCAATGATAAGGTTTCCTGCGCCGCCTTCTGTGCCAAGAGGTTTTACTTCGAGTACTCTACATTCCAATTGTACAGGGCTTTCTTTTACGCGTGGCGGCTTTACTAATAACGACGGCTCTTTTGTAAAACCCGATTTTAAAAATTCATCGGTTTCTTTAGGGTATTCGCAACTGCTCAAACTCACTTGTTGTATCATATCGTAGTTCACGATATTAATAACCACTTCCGGAACCTCTTCAATATTTTGTAAAGTATGCTTGGTGGTATTATTCCTTATTCTTCTTGCCGGTGAAAAAATAACTACCGGCGGATGGGTACTAAAAATATTAAAAAAGCTAAAAGGGCTGAGGTTTACATGGCCAACTGAATCAATAGTAGAAGCAAAGCAAATGGGCCTTGGAGCAATGGCATGTTGCAAAAAATTCTGAGCTTCAGAAGTGGTAATATCTTTTAAAATAATGGTTTTGTACATATTTTTTTCAATTTCACAGCCTCAAAAATTTTTGATAAAATTATTTTTTTCTTCCGATACCCTTTTCAACCATCAGTCAATCCTTAAAATCCCAAAAAAGTATCTGATCTATTTTATTTAAAAGGATTATCAGATCATTTTAAAAGTAAGCGCCGCAAACTCTTCCACACTTAGTGTTTCAGCACGCCGGTTAAAAAATTCATCTTCAAGAATCTCTTTGGGGATTAAACTTTTTACCCCGTTTCTCAACGTCTTACGGCGTTGGTTAAACGCAGTTTTTACCAATATCCAAAACGCTCTCTCACTTTTTACGGCCAAATACTTTTCCCGGCACACCAGGCTGATTACGCCGCTTTGCACTTTTGGTTGTGGGGTAAAACATTCGTTGCCCACTGAAAATAAATACTCCACTTTATAATAATATTGTAAAATCACACTAAGCACGCCATAAGTTTTACTTCCTTCTTTGGCAGCAGCTCTCTCCGCCACTTCTTTTTGAAACATGCCAATTACCACAGGCACGTATTCTTTCCATTCCAAAATTTTAAACAGGATCTGGGTGGAAATATTATAAGGGAAATTCCCAATCACAATAAAAGGCTCATCAAAGGGGCGGTCCATATTCAAAAAGCTTTTATGAATAAGATCGTTTTGCAAAGAAGGAAATTGTTTAAGAAGATACATCACTTTTTCTTCATCCAGTTCTACTGCTTTAAAATGAATACCCGGTATTTTTATAAGGCCCTTTGTAAGTGCTCCTCCGCCCGGTCCTACTTCCAGCAAGTTTTTGAAAGAATGTGTCAACAGTGCGTCCAGTATTTTTTTTACTATATTCTCATCTTTTAAAAAATGCTGGCCGAGTGATTTTTTGAATGTATGCATACGCTGCAAATTAGTGGATACCGGCTACACATCGTAATATTCCATGAAATTGATTAAACTGTTATATCGCAAATAATGCTAAAAATCAGTCTATTTTGAAAGAGAGCCGAAATACCGGAATTATTCTTTTAAAATAATATTTTAAACCTCACGGATGCTTCTTACTTTTTATTCTTATTTTCATCCAATTTATTTTTTCTTAATGATCTATTCCACTAAAGCCATTGTCTTGCGCCATGTAAAGTACGGTGAAACCAGTGTGATCGCTACTATTTTCACTGAAATATTCGGTATACAATCTTATCTCGTTAATGGGGTACGCACCCAGAGTAAAACATCAAAAGCACATTTTTTTCAGCCTTCTGCTCTTTTGGATTTACAGGTGTATCACAATGAATTAAAAAACTTACAAAGAATAAAAGAAGTAACATGGGGCGCGCTTTATAAAAATATATTAAGCGACGTTACCAAAAATGCGGTGGCGCTCTACATGGTGGAGCTTATATACAAATGCCTTAAACAACCGGAGGCCAACCCTGATTTATTTCATTTTTGCGAAGATGCTTTTTTGCATTTAGATATTTCTTCAAAAGGGGTAACCGCCAATTTTCCACTTTACTTTTCTCTGCAACTCGCTCCTTTCCTGGGTTTTCAATTACAGGATAATTATTCTGCAAAAAGAAACGTTTTCAATCTGAATGAAGGCAAGTTCTTTACTGAAGAACCAGCACCGCCCGACCATTTAAACCCCGAGATCAGTTATTATATTTCCCAATTATTAAAAGCAATTCATCCTGATGATTTGAAAGAAATAAAAATGAACCGGAACATTAGAAAGTTAATTTTGAAGAGTTTAGAAAGATATTATGTGTGGCATGTACCCGAATTTGGGTCAATGAAAACATTATCCGTTTTGCATGAGGTGATATGAAGGTTTCAAAATTAGAAAATACTTTTGTTTAGCTTAATTAGCTTTTATTTTCACACATTGCCAACTTCAGTACTGCATTTTCAAGATTTAACCTGGCAATTAAAAAAAAATAACTGTTATCTTAAGGATCTCTTTCTAATTTTAGACAGCTCAGATAAAAGGTTTAGGTTAATTTCGCACCCACTATTGAAAATACAGGGTAAACTTTTCTACAAAATGAGATATTGGGGGCTTCCACCCGGCATCTTAAAAAAAATATAAAATAAAATATGCTTGAAAAACTTGAAGCAATAAAGGCAAGATTTGAAGAACTGGGCGTAGCGCTTTCCAACCCCTAAATAGTGAGCGATAATAAGAAATACCGCCAGCTTAGTAAGGAATACAGGGGCCTTGAAAAAATTGTAATTGTCCGCAATAAATACGCTAAAATATTAGACGATATTGAATTTAATAAAGAAGTATTAAGCAGCGATGATGAGGAAATGCGCGAATTGGCTAAGGAAGAATTACCCCAGTTGCAGGAACAAAAAGAACAATTTGAAAAGCAAATAAGGAACCTGCTGATTCCTAAAGACCCGCAGGATGAAAAGAATTGTATTCTTGAAATAAGAGCCGGCACCGGGGGGGATGAAGCCTCTCTTTTTGCAGGCAACCTGATGCGGATGTACCTGAAATTTTGCGAAAACAAAGGTTGGAAAACTGCGCTTTTAAGCGAAAGCGAGGGAACGGTGGGAGGCTACAAAGAAGTGCAGATAGAAGTTTCGGGCGAAGATGTTTATGGTACTTTAAAATTTGAAAGTGGCGTGCATCGCGTACAACGCGTGCCTGATACCGAAGCCAGCGGGCGTGTGCATACCAGCGCGGCCACCGTGGCCGTAATGCCCCAGGCTGAAGAAGTGGATGTAGAGCTAAAAGAAAGCGATGTAAAAATGGAAACCTCCAGAAGTGGTGGTGCCGGGGGTCAAAATGTAAACAAAGTGGAAACCAAAGTAATGCTTACTCACTTGCCCACGGGAATTGTAATTGTTTGCCAAACAGAAAGAAGCCAATTGGGCAATCGCGAAAAGGCAATGCAGATGTTGCGCACCAAACTTTACGAAGAAGAAGTACGGAAGCAGGAAGATGAAATTTCGCGCCATCGTAAAAGCCTTGTGAGTACCGGAGATCGCTCGGCCAAAATAAGAACTTATAATTATCCGCAAGGCAGGGTAACAGACCATAGGATAGGATTGACCGTATATAATCTCGAAAATGTTTTAAACGGGGAGTTACAGGAATTTATCGATGCGTTGCAATTTGCAGAAAACTCCGAGAAGCTTACCCATCAATAAAAGCAGCATTAAAATTTTCATGGCTAAAAAAAAGAAATTAATGTAACTTGCAACCGATATAAAAGGGGATGGATTGGTTTTAGAAATTCCTTAACATTATCAGTTTTACTTTTGGCATGGGTTTTGAAATAATAAAAGTAACGTTCAAAATTAAATTTTCAATTTTCTCATAAGCAGTTAGTTTTGGTAAACGGCCCCTGTTTCTACAGGGGCCTTCTTTTTTAGGTGCACTTAGAGTTATGATTATTAAAAAAGAATGCTTACAAAAGATTCTCTGCTCTTGTTTGATCTTTTTTGCGGGATTTAGTGGGGGAATTTTCACAGCTAAATTAAAAAAGGAATAATTACCATCAATTCCATCTTTTTTCGTTCAACCTCCTAGACTTTTATCCAGAACTTTAAATAATTATCATAATCGGTATGTACTATTTCATACCCGGGAGGTATCTCATTCCCAAAACTG
Organism: Ginsengibacter sp.; assembly: GCA_039915005.1. Classification (GTDB taxonomy): domain Bacteria; phylum Bacteroidota; class Bacteroidia; order Chitinophagales; family Chitinophagaceae; genus Ginsengibacter. Next base: position 11,907 of record JBDSOE010000104.1, on the reverse strand, counting down.
TGGAAAGTAACTAACCGTGTACCTACAGCCTTTTTATTTAATTGTTTGTACAGGCAAAGGTTGTAATAGTCATATAGCTTTTCAGAATAGACAACACTGTCATCAATTTTTTGCGTGCCTTCTATATTTTCATAAAAAGAGTTGTAAAAATAAAAATGATCGTATTCTTTAAAGTCAATATTCGCCACATTTTCATTTATAAAAAATACGTTCTTCAAATTCAGCTTATTTTTTAAATCATTACAAAGAGCCACCAAATCTTTGCGTTGTTCCACTCCAAAGAAACTAATATTGGGATGATGATGGGCTGCCGTTAAACAAAACTTTCCTGAACCGCTGCCAATATCCAATACTTTTACACCAGGCGATGTGGATAGAAAATCAGCCGCTTTTTTTGCTACTTCAAGGGGAGTCCAATGCTTTAGGGCTAACGACTGAATGGCATCAGGATATAGAGAATTAAAAAAAATATCGGATGCGAACCAATCTCTTATTTTACGATTTTGTTTTTGAATATCTTTTTGTTCGTACATACTCAATAATACATTTTTAACTTACAGTCATGGTTTCCTTAGCGTAACACTTTCAGTTTTACGGTATCAATACGGGTCTCCTCCACATTTAAAATATCAAACTGGTAATCATCAATAATGATACGGTCCCTTTGCCGGGGAATTGATTCATGCTGGTTAATGATATAGCCCGATAAAGTTTCTGTTTCTTCGTTTTTTCTGAATTCCAGCTTATATTTATCCATAAGATAATCCAGTTCTAACCTGCCACTGAAAATATATTCATTCGGTGCAATTTGCTTATCTACAAACTCTTCTCTTACATCGTATTCATCATAAATGTCTCCGAAAATTTCTTCCAGTAAATCTTCCATAGTAACTATTCCCGCAGTGCCCCCAAATTCATCAATAACCCATGCGATGCTTTTTCTTTCTTTGGTAAATTTATTGATGAGGTCAGTAGCATTCATACTTGCAGGAATAGCGGGGATGGGTAATAAAACAGACCGGAGGCTATCAGGTTTTTTAAACATATCCAACTGGTGAATGTATCCCTGTATATTATCAATATTATTTTCAAATACCACCAGCTTGCTTAGTTTGGTTTCTATAAAACGGGTCTTTATTTCTTCCAGCGATGAATTGATATCCACCGCTACAATTTCTTTGCGGGGAATCAGGCATTCCCTGATTCTTGTTTCGGCTAAGGATAGTACATTCTCAAAAATTTCATTGTTCAATTCCGTGTTATCATCTGCATCGCTCATTTTAAGTTGCTGAATATAATGTTCAAGATCCATTTTTGAAAAGGCCTCATTTTTATTTTGCAGCTTTACGTTGAAAATATATTTAAGTATCCATTCAGAAATATTTACAAAATAAATAGCGATCCAGTTGAAGAGCGAATAAAAAGAACTAACGATAAAAGTAATGAAACTGCTTCCTGTAATAGCATTCCCTTTTGCCCTGAAAAAGGCTTTAAAAACAAATTCCACTAATAACAAAATCAGGGTAGCTATCAGAGTTTCTGCCGCGAGGTGAATGTATGGGTTTTCAATTTGCCAATAAGCCCAAACGCTTGACAGTACATCACTCCAAAGCAGGCCGTAAATAACTAACAGGGTATTAAAGATGAGAAGTGTGGTTCCAATAAAACGGGCGGGCTTTTCCAAAAAGGCCGACCATATTTTTCCACTGTAAGTGCCTTGCTTCTTTTTTAATTCAATGGATAATTTATTCACAGAAATAAACGAGATCTCTATTCCCGAAAAAAAACCGATCAGTAATAAGGCTGCTGCTATGGCTATTATTGGTGTCCAGTCCATGTGGCAAATTTATACAATCAAAATGAACCGGATTTTTTAATTCTTTAGAAAATCATCTATGATCTTTTCAGCTTCTTTGCACGCCAGATCGAAATCTTTATTGACAATTATATTTTCAAAATGACTTATAAAAGTCATTTCATAAGAAGATTTGTTTAGCCTTGCCCGCAACGATTCTTCTGTTTCGGAACCACGGAATTGCAAACGTTTTTTTAATTCATCAATGGAAGGCGCCTGTATAAATAAAGCCATTGTATTTACAGGGTACTGCTGCTGTACATGAATGGCGCCCTGCACATCAATGTCAAGTACCGGGATTTTATTTTCTGCCCAAATGCGCGACATCTCTGATTTTAAGGTGCCGTAATATTTTCCTTCATATACCATTTCCCATTCAAGAAATTCTTTATTATGTATTTTCTTTTTGAAATCTTCTTCGCTAATAAAATAATAATCTGCTCCTTCTTTTTCCCTTTTTCGCGGCGGTCTTGTGGTAGCCGAGATGGAAAAGGCCAGTGATGAAAATCGCTTCATCAGGTATTTTACAATTGAAGTTTTCCCCGCCCCGGATGGCGCGGTTATTAAAATAATTTTGTTGTAGTGTTTCTCCATAAATTTTTATTACACGAATTTTTTTTATACTAATTACACTAATTTTTTACACTAATTACACGAATTGCTTTCAATTCTTCATTTTCTCCTTTCCTGTTTAGTGTATAAGAATTCTTATTCCCATTAGCTAATTGGCTAATTGGCTAATTAGCACATTTTCTCATTTTCACATTCTCTCTATCTCCGCACCTAACGCATTTAATCTTCCATCAATGTTCTGGTAGCCTCTGTCTATTTGCTCTATATTCTGAATTTTACTTTTTCCTTCAGCGCTTAACGCCGCTATTAATAAAGCCACTCCGGCTCTTATATCCGGGCTGCTCATGGAAATTCCCCTCAAAGGGAATTTTCTCTCAAGCCCTACCACCACAGCCCTGTGTGGATCACATAACACAATCCTGGCGCCCATTTCAATTATTTTATCTACAAAGAACAGCCGGCTTTCAAACATTTTCTGGTGTATTAAAAGGCTTCCTTTTGCCTGCGTGGCCACCACCAGGATAATGCTTATCAGATCCGGAGTAAGCCCCGGCCACGGATGATCAGAAATGGTAAGCATGGAGCTGTCCAAAAAAGTTTCAATTTCATATATCTCCTGCGAGGGAATGTGAATATCATTTCCTGAAAAATTCATTTTTATTCCTAATTGCCTGAATCTTTCAGGGATAACACCAAGATGTTCGATGCCTGCATTTTTTATCACAATATCACTTTGCGTCATGGCGGCAAGCCCAATAAAAGAGCCTACTTCTATCATATCCGGAAGCAGGGTGTGTTCGGTTCCCTGTAAGTTATTGACCCCTTCTATGGTAAGTAAGTTGCTGGCAATGCCCGAAATTTTAGCGCCCATATTATTGAGCATTTTGCAAAGTTGCTGAACATAGGGCTCACAAGCGGCATTATAGATGGTAGTGATGCCTTCGGCTAAAACACCCGCCATTATTAAATTAGCGGTTCCGGTTACGCTTGGCTCATCCAATAAAAGAGTGGCGCCTTTCAATCGCCCAGTGTGCAAATGAAAAAAGGATTCATCGGTATCAAAATCAAATTGAGCGCCCAATGTTTTAAAACCAACGATGTGGGTATCCAATCTTCTTCTGCCAATTTTATCGCCGCCGGGCTTCGGCACAAAAGCTTTCTTAAATCGCCCAAGCATAGGCCCTGCAAGCATTACACTTCCGCGCAACCGCCCGGTTTTTTTTCTGAAAGAAGCAGACGTAAAGGAATCAGGATTTACATCATCTGCCTGAAAAACACAGGTATGCCTGTTGATCCTTTCTGTTTTTACACCCATCTCTTCCAGCAATTCTATTTGAAGGTTCACATCAATAATGTCCGGAATGTTATATATCGTTACTTTTTCTTTGGTCAATAATACCGCAGAGATTACTTGCAACGCCTCATTCTTAGCGCCCTGTGGCGTTATCTCACCTTTCAATCTTTTGCCGCCTGTAACCTCAAATGCGCCCATCTTATTTTTAATTAAAACAAAAAACAAACCCCGGTAATATCACCAGGGCTGCAAACTTATTTATTATTCAATAAAAACATCAATACCTTTTTTTACCAAATTTTCTATTCCTGTTATCGCGCCCTCCCTGGGTATTCCGGTTATTCCTCGGCCCAAAATTTTTGCGGTGTTTTCCAATATTACTTACAAAATCTTCACGGTTGTTATCCAGGCGATGTTTTATAAAGGGACGGGTATTAAATTCCAGTTCGCCTTGCGTAATGGAGCTAAGTTCCGATTGAATATTATCATCATGCACCAGTTCTTTATGCCAGTTGCTATAGGTGAGTTTCATATAATACGCAATGGCATTAGCGAAGCCCTGGCGCTTTTCAGCATCTTCTTCATGCAGGGCTTTATCTATTACAATCTCTATATTTTTACCAAGATGATTGTATTTCGGATGTCTTTTGGGGTAAGGAAGCCTATCTGGTTTGGCTCTTAATATTGCCTCTGTGGGCACGGGGTAAGGGCTGTCTACATCGAGTTTAAAATCGCTTATCAAATAAAGATGATCCCATAATTTATGGCGATAATCTTCTACATTCTTTAAATGCGGATTTAAAAATCCCATAAGTTCAATAAGGGCGTAAGCATTTTTTTGACGTTTCTCCCTGTCTTCAATTGTTAGCACATACTCAACCATTTTTTGTATATGGCGGCCATATTCTTTTATAGTAAGGTGGTTGCGCGTGGTATTGTATTCCATATTCTCTACGTTTTCCATTGCGCAAATGTAGAGTTTTATTGTTTAATTGTTAAAGTCTGTCGTACCAAAGTTGTTAAATTATAAACAGATATCTTGTTAAGTTCTTTATTCAGCCTCAACTTCACTTTGTAATAAATAGAAAGGATATGAGCTTTTGAAAACCAATAACGTTTAACAAAAACAATTTCTTTATTTTTATGCCTCAACTAATTATTGAAACTATTGCCCATGGAATTTGACAAAGCCTATTCATTTTTAATAGAAAAATTAGAAAAGGGATTACCCCCATACCTTACTTATCACAATACCGGGCATACCCTGGATGTGCTGAAAGCCGCGGAAAAACTGGCGCTTTCAGAAAATGTTTCAGAATATGATTTGAGTATTTTGAAAACTGCCGCCTTATTTCATGATGCGGGGTTTTTAGAAACCTACAGCGATCACGAAGAAATATCTTGCAATATGGCCAGGAAATGGCTGCCGCAATTTGGATACACGAAAGAGGATATTGAAAAAATCTGCGGATTGATTCTAATCACAAAAATGCCGCAGGCGCCGGGTAGCCTGTTGGAAAGAATTATTTGTGATGCAGATTTATTTTATCTCGGTACCGATAGTTATACAGTAAAGGCTGATAATCTTTATAAAGAATTACATGCCGCAGGATTCGTTAGGGACAAGGAACAATGGGAAGAAAAAGAAAAAAAATTCTTAGGCTCACAGAAATATTTTACAAAAACCGCCCAGATACAATTACAGCCCAGGTTAAAGCATATTCTGGCTCAATTGGAATCCAAAGAAAAAATACCTGTAAAAAGCAAAAAGGAATCTTTAATATTTGATTGGGCGGCAGATGCTTTATTAATTGTTTTGGGAGTAGTTTTAGCCGCATTTGCCTTAAAAGGTTTTTTGGTTCCCAACGGTTTCTTTGATGGAGGAATCACGGGTATCTCACTTCTGATCCATGAAATATACCATTTCAACCTGGCTTACGTCATCATGCTGGCCAATCTTCCGTTTATAATTATTTGTGTGTATGCCATTAATTTTAATTATGCATTCAAAACATTTGTTTGTATTTTACTACTGGGTATCTGTTTGCTTTATCTTCCTTACATTCCTATTACTTCCGACAAATTATTGGTCTCCATTTTTGGAGGATTTTTCCTGGGAGCAGGCATCGGCCTCACGATGAGGGCGGGCTGCGCCATAGACGGTATTGAAGTGCTGGCCTTATATACGTGGCGACGGACAAGCTTTACCATCAGTGAAATTATTCTTGCATTAAACATCCTCATTTTTTCCATCGCCGCTTTTCGTTTCGGAATGGAAACAGCTTTATATTCTATGCTTACTTATTTTACGGCAACTAAAACTGTAGATTATGTGGTAGAAGGTTTGGAGGCTTACATCGGAGTTACCATTATTTCTTCAAAAAGCGAAATTATAAAAGACAGGCTGGTGAATGAAATGGGCCGCGGCATCACCGTGTATAAAGGTGAGAGAGGATTTTTGCCCGGCAAATTTGAAATGCACGCTGATTGCGATATTATTTTTACGGTAATTACCAGGCTGGAAATAAGGAAATTAAAAAATCTTGTAAATGAAATTGATTCGCGATCGTTTGTTTTTGCAAGCACCATAAAGGAAGCCTCGGGAGGAATTATCAAGCGCAGGCACATTCATTGATAAGGATTGCCAAAGCATTCTTTTTAATAAATTTTACTTTCATCAGGCCTCATTCAACTTTTGTATTTTCTTTCTTTCACCAACAATCCACACTATATCACCCCATTCAAAAGCGGTGCCCGAATCAGGATTTAATAACCGGCTCTCATTTCTTTCTATGCCTACCACTAAACCGTTCGTGCGTTCGCGAATGTGAGAATTACGGATGGTCAGTCCCCTAAGTTTATTATGCTCATCCACCACTATTTTTTGCAGAATAATATCTTCAATATTATGCTCCTTTATGTCAATACTTTCAGCGGCATCAAATACGGGTTTGAAGATTTGCATCTGATCGTCGGTGGCAATAATTCCTACAAGGTCAAACGGCAGCAACCTGTTATTTCTGTCCGGAGCGTAAATTAATTTGTCGCCGCGTCTTATGTAAGCGATATTAATTCCAAAATGTTCCCGCCAGGAAAGTTCTACTAATTTTTTGCCGATATATTCCGCATGAGGATTTACAGCAAGATCTACCATGTGGGCATCCCAGGGCGAAAGGTCTGCCTGTGGATTAAATGGCTTGCGAAGTGCACCTTCATGCTGGTTTTTTTCATCCACGGCAATTAATTCCCGTGCATTCAGATTGCTCAAAAATCTGCCTTCCAATCTTTGATAAAATCTTTGTATTCTTTTAGAAAAAAGGATGAGCACCACAATAATAATGGGCACCGCCACCAGGATGGCCATTTTTGCTGAAAACAATTTATCTACCCAAAAGCCGATTAGTAAAATACCTGCTGCATTTCTTGAAATTTCCAAAACAAGCAGAGGGCCACGGCTATATTTTTTGTTGAGCCATAATTCTTTGTAAGCTGCAATATTGAGTCTTTTTGCCATTAATGCCCACAAAAAGGGAGCAGCAATTCCAAGAGTTACCACCAGCCCAATAATGCTGCGGGTAATATTGTTTTCTACGTTTTCATTTAAAAACGGAATAAAGAATTTTACGGAAAGCAGCATGAGTGCCAACAGAACAATCCCATTGGTTACGGCGATTGTAAGATAAGATTTCAGCACTTTTTTCCAATCACTTTCAGCCTGAATGCTTTGGGTACTGGATGAATAATTGTTTAATGCTTTCACCCATTTTACAGGTAATTTTCTTTCAATAAAATCATAAAGCTTAGGAGAAAATTTTATCATGTAGGGCGTAGTGAAAGTGGTAATGGCCGAAGCACCCACCGCTACGGGGAATAAGAAATCACTGATAACCCCCAAGGTGAGGCCCAGGGTAGCCACGATAAATGCAAATTCGCCAATCTGCGCCATACTCATACCTACCTGTACGGATTGTTTTAAAGGCTGCCCGGAAAGCAGAGCGCCAAGGGTGGTGCTGAATAATTTTCCAAACAAGGTTAATAAAGTAACCCACAATACCGGCCAGCGATATTCTATAATGGTTTGTGGGTCAATTAACATTCCAACCGATACAAAAAAAATGGCTCCAAATAGATCTTTTACCGGCTTAAGAATGTGTTCGATTTTTTCCGCTTTGGTGGTTTCTGCTAAAATGGAACCCATAATAAATGCGCCCAATTCTGCAGAAAAGCCTGCCTGCGTGGCCACTACCACCATACCGAGGCAAAGACCGATAGACAGTATCAGCAAGGTTTCTTCGTCCAACAGGTTTTTTGCTCTTCGCAACAAAGTAGGTAACAGAAAAATACCGGCGATGAACCATAGTGCCAGGAAAAATAATAGCTTAGCCACTGTAAATAACATTTCGACGCCCTCAAACTCTTTGGTAACTGCCACTGTTGACAACAATACCATAAGCAATATCACCACAATATCTTCCACCACCAGCACTCCAAAAACAATACGGGCGTATTGCTTTGTCTTGATTCCCAATTCATCAAAAGCCTTGATAATAATGGTAGTGGAAGAGCTTGCTAACATGCCTCCCAGAAATAAACTGTCCATCGTGGACCACCCCATCCATCTTCCCAAAAGATAGCCCGTTATGGTTATAAAAATAATTTCGACAAAAGCGGTAATAGAAGAAGTGCCGCCCACTCTCATCAATTTCTTAAAACTAAATTCGAGGCCGAGGCTAAATAAAAGAAAAATAACTCCAATTTCCGCAAGCGTTTTTACATTGGCAGTGTCCACCACAGTAGGCGTTAAAGACAAATGAGGACTTACTAAAAAACCGGCAATAATATAGCCTAACACCAATGGCTGCTTTATTCTTCGGAATAACAGGGTGGTAATTGCCGCAGCAATTAATATCAGCGCTAAATCTCCAATTAAGCTCGGTAAATGGCCCATGTAATTACTTTGAATTTATCCGTTCAAAAATATAGTTTTACCAAGGCATTTTTCAAAAAATATTTTAGCTCTATTTTAAAATGCTCAGGCTTCCTATTCATCTGCCTTTGTTTATAACCCGCTGCTCTATGAGGAATGCAATTCGTGTGCGGCAGCTTCATCCAGAAACCAGTGAAGTGCTCCTTCTTTAGGCTTAATGATCTGGGCGGGTAATTGGGTGGGATTATATTCTGCTTCCAAAACCTGTTGTAATATTTTTGCTTTTTTAGCACCATCAACCATAAACACAATCTTTGAGGCTTTATTGACCAATGCAGGCATAAGCGTAATGCGGTACATTTCCTGTTTTGCATTGTAAACAGAATTTACCCAGTGGGTAGTATCTTCTATAATAGGCGAGCCCGGAAATAAGGAAAGCGTGTGACCATCATCTCCCATACCGAGCAATACCAGGTCAAAACTGCCGGGGGTATGGCTAAAATACCTTTGCAATATTTTTTCATAAGCCTCTGCGGAAAAGACTGGTTCCACGTCGGTACGCATAATATGTATGTTATCCGCAGGAACATCCACATGATCCAGCAAAATATCAAAAGCCATTTTTGCATTATTACGGCTGTCATCAAAGGGAACCACTCTCTCATCGCCCCAGAAAATACGAATGCGTTTCCAGTCAATTTTATCCTTAAATTCCTGGGATGCTAATTTTTTAAAAAGTAATTTGGGCGTTTCTCCTCCCGAAAGTACGAGGGTAAAATGCTCCTGCTTTATCAATGTCTCTTTAATTAACCCACATATCCACAAGGCAAGCTGGTAGCTGAGTTCTTCTTTATTTTTGAAAATATGCAGGTTCATTTATTTTTGTTTAGCAGATTGAGTCATCCAGTTATGGCCATTTCTTGCAATCAAGGCTTCCGCATCTTCCGGCCCCCATGAATCGGGTGAATAATTAGGGAAATTAACCGGTTTACGCGCTTCCCATACTTCTATGATAGGCATTACAATTTCCCATGCAGCTTCCACCTGGTCGGCGCGCATAAATAAAGTGGCGTCGCCATCCATTACATCATACAAAAGGGTTTCGTAGGCTTCGGGCTCTTCTCCCTCATAAGCATCTTTGTAATTAAATACCATATCCACAGGATGCAGAATCATGGCCTGTCCGGGGCGTTTTGACTGGAACCGGAGACATATATCCATTTCGGGGGAAATGCCAATAGAAAGCATATTGGGCCTCCATGTTTCTGTAGCCTCTTTTGGAAAAGCAAAGTCAGGGGCACGCTTAAATTGAATCGTCAATTCGGTTGATTTTTCGTGCAGGCGCTTCCCGGTGCGTACATAAAACGGAACACCCTCCCAGCGCCAGTTATCAATGTAAAACTTTACTGCTGCAAAAGTTTCTGTATTGGATTGCGGGTTCACTCCTTTTTCTGAAAGATAGCCTGGAACTTTTTCGCCCTGCATCCAGCCCTCTCCATATTGGCCGCGTGCGGCATAGTCCTGCACTTCCTCTTTTGGTATCCGGCGGATGGCATTTAATACATCCACTTTTTTATTCCTGATCTCATTGGAGTTAAAAGAAACCGGAGGTTCCATACCTATCATGCAAACCAATTGCAGCATGTGATTCTGGATCATATCACGCAAGGCGCCCGCGTTTTCGTAATAGCCCCCACGCCCTTCAACACCCACGGTTTCGGCAGCCGTAATCTGAACATAATCAATATAATTCCTGTTCCAGATAGGCTAAAATAAGGCATTAGCAAAGCGCAACGCCAGAATATTCTGAACAGTTTCTTTCCCGAGATAATGATCAATTCTGTAAATCTGCTCTTCCTGAAAGTATTGACAAAGCATGTGGTTCATTTCCTGCGCGCTTTTCAGATCGTGGCCAAAAGGCTTTTCAACTACAACGCGGGTATATTTGGTATCGTGGCAAATATCCAGTTTGCCCAATTGCTTAATAATTACCGGTACCAGTTGTGGAGCCACTGCCATATAAAATATAATATTCAAATGCTCGCCTGCCTCCTTTTCCTTTTTCGCAGATATTTCTGCAATCTTCGTGTAATGACTTTCATCTGCAACGTCCATTTGCAAATAGCTCAGACTTTTGGAAAACTCTTTCCACTTGCCATTGGTATCCTTATTCCGCGAATAAGTATCAATTCCTTCTTTTAGATGCTTTTTATAATCCTCATCAGAATAAGGAGAACGGGCAATGCCTACAATACTAAACTTATCTGGCATAGCATTGTCTAAAAAAAGATTGTAAAGCGCCGGGGTCAGTTTCCGCTGATTTAAATCGCCACTACCCCCAAAAATAAAAATAAGTGTGGACGATAACTTTTTATAATCTAACATGCTGATGGCTTTTTATTTTATAGATTTTTATTTCTTCCAGCGAACCAGCCTGCTGGCAATTCCTGGTCGTTTATTTTTAAAATTTTTCTTTTTTCTTCCTTGATCTTTTTCCTTTCTCACTCTTCATTCCCTCTATTCCCATTCCGTATGAAAAATTCCTTCTTCATCAATCCGCTGATAAGTATGCGCTCCAAAAAGATCGCGCTGGGCCTGAACTAAATTGGTAGGTAATAACTTCCTACAGTAAGCATTAAAATAATTGAAGGAAGCCATTAAACCTGCAGCAGGATAATTATTGCCTGCGGCCAGCGATATTATTTTTTGAACAGCCGGAAGTTTTTGTATCAATAATTGTGCAATATTTTCATCGAGCAGTAAATTTTTCAGATCCTTATTTTTATAAGCTATTTTAAAAATATCCAATGAGGCAGAACGGATGATGCAGCCTCCACGCCATACTTTCACTACCTCAGGAAGGGGAATGTCCATCTTCATTTGTGAGGAAGCCGTTGTAATCATCGCCAGCCCCTGCGCATAGCTTATAATGGTGGCAAAATGTAAGGCATCGTGCAAAAGAGGAATGAACTCTTCTTTGGTTATTTCAATTTTTTGAAACGAAATTCCGTATAAAGACGCGGCTTCTTTTCTTTCTTCAATAAGAGAAGAAAGGTTTCTCATTACCACCGCCGAATCAATAGTAGGAATGGGCATTGGCAAATCAAAGCCATCCTGTGAAGTCCATTTGCCGGTACCCTTTGCGCCTGCTTTGTCCAGTATCATATCCACAATATAATTGCCGGTTTTATCATCTTTCTTTTTAAAAATAGTAGCGGTTATTTCCAATAGGAAAGATTTCATTTCGCCACTATTCCA
>JBDSOE010000029.1:0-9522 GCA_039915005.1 Ginsengibacter sp. | reverse complement strand
TCAAGAAAATAACTTTGGTATTCTTCAGGAAACCCAGCCCAGGAACCAAGAGAAGTGATTTTAGCAGCAGGAAAAACTGATTTGAGCGACGCAGGAACATGCCCCGCAAACGCAGGCAAAACCGGTTTCATATTTAGCTCCCGCTCCCGCTTCAATATTTTCTTTTGAAGAACCACCTGGCCATTTATCCAGTCTTTGGGCAATGGCCCACCCCAACTGTCTATATTCGCCATCCTGTGCCATGGAAGATAAGCAGGACCCGTAAAGTAGCTGCGGATCTGAAAATCACTCAAACCCAACTGTCGCCAAACCTTGTACCATACCGCCTCCTGGCCACTGATAGCCAGGGGCATATTTACACCATTCAATGCCATCCAGTCTATCAATCTTTCCCAATCCTTCCATTTCCACCAGGGCATGGAATAACCGAAAGTGCAATAGTTTAAAAAAAAACGATTTTGACAACGAGCTTCCTGTTTGATTCTCACAGGTAATACCGGCATTTGCTGCGGTAGTTCGATTGGATCATCCTTGTACCAGGAGACTGAAGTATGGCAATAATTTTTAAGATAATAATTGAGCCCTGTAGCCATAGAATTATTATTATTGCCGTAAACAATTAGTTTACCATCCCTGGATTCCAGTTCAAACCTATCTTTTTCTGAAGCAACTTTTTCAAAAATGATGCGACCCGACCATTGAGGCACAATTCTCTCCGCAAGTTCCTTTATGGCATTGCTTTCAGGTTGTTGTCCGAAACACGTCAGACAATTTGAAACCAATATAAAAAGTAGTATGTTTTTAAATTTTTTGATCATTATTTCCGCGTTTATGGTTTGAATACATGAATAAAAAATAAAAGAGAAAGTACTTAATCCTCTTTTCTAAATCAATCATTTTGGTAAAGCAATACTTAGTAAATTTCCCAACTCCCTACTGGTGCGTAAAAGATTCGATTCCGTAGAAGCCAACGCTTTGGGTAAACCAGAAGGCTGATTCCCTATAGGCATCAATACATCAAAGTAGTTTTGTAAAAGACTGTTATGTTTCAATGGAATCCGCCCAGCAAGACCTATAACCGGTATCCCTTTATTTTTTGCAAGACGTGCGACACCAAATGGTCCTTTGCCTTGTAGGGTTTGCTCATCAATACTCCCTTCCCCGGTTATCACAATATCCGCCTTTTCCAACGAAGTAGCGAAATCAGTGAGACTAAGGAAATAGTCTATTCCATTCACCAGTTCTGCGTTCAAAAAAGCATATAACCCTGATGCAGCGCCTCCTGCCGTGCCTCCATATTTTATGGCAGATATGTCCTTGCCTGTTTCTTTTAAAGCCCCCTCTGTTAGTTTCTTAAGAGCCGTCTCCAGTAATTCAACCTCTTTTTTTGAGGCTCCTTTTTGCGGACCAAATACCGCGGCAGCGCCTTGATCCCCTAACAACTTATTCTCCACATCGCATAGAATTATCAATTCACATTCTTTTATCCTTTTATCAAGTCCAGAGAGATCAATAGAATCCAGATAAACCAAATCGGCAGGAAGAGTCATTAATTCATTTCCTTTTTCATTCAAAAAGCGAACACCCAAAGCTTTCAAAATACCAGCACCACCATCCACTGTGGCAGAGCCGCCCATTCCTATTATGATCTTCTCCACTCCCCTATCCAGGGAAATTTTAATGAGTTCGCCGGTCCCGAATGAGGTTACCTGTGATGGATTCAATTCACCAGGCTGTAACAAATGCAGTCCTGATGCGGTAGCCATTTCTATTACAGCAGTTTTCCCTCCATCTATTAAACCAAAGGAGGCTGCTATCTTTCTTCCCAAAGGATCATGAACCATTGCAGTTACCGGAACTCCATTGCATTTCTTCATTATTAAAAGTCCTGTTCCATCTCCTCCATCTCCAATGGGAAAACATTCAAAGCTACCTTCCAACCTACTTTGAATCAATCCTTCCCGGATTGCCAACGCAGCCTTTGTTGCGTTTAAGCTGTGCTTGAAAGTATTGGGGGAAATAAGAATATTCATGATGTACATTTTATAAAATACAATTCATTGAAAGGGTTGCTGGTTCCTTATTTAATTAGTTTTTTGAAGAGGTTTCTTGTTTATTGGCAGCCTTGTTTTTACTATTTATCAATTTGATGGCCAATACAATAGCTATCAGTATAATGGCCAATACTAAAATATACCAATACCCGGTTCCCAAATTCTGATGGAGTGAAACGGTCTTTGAGGAAAGCAGTTCGTATTCCGGTATAATCCAACTGAACAGGTAAGCCTGTGCTGTAACAATAAAGCAGATGAAAATCAGCATAATAAAACTATGCTTCACTGTGAATCTGAAAAGCTCAGACTCTTTACCCACCAGGTTTCCGGCAGCCGCAGCCACCGCAATAGACGGAGGAGAAATCATTTTGCCTATCACTCCACCTGAAACATTTCCGGCTACCGTTACCACAGGATCGACGCCTATGGAAGTGGCGGTAACCGCCTGCAATTTGCTAAACAACGCATTAGAGGAAGTGTCTGAACCCGTAATGAATACGCCCAGCCACCCCAGAACGGGGGCGAAGAAAGGGAAAAAAGAACCCGTATTTGCCAGGACAGAAGCCAAAGTCAATATGATACCTGAATCATTTACCAGGTATGCGAATCCCAAAACAGATGCTACTGTGATAATGGGGAATTTAAGTTGCTTAAGTGTTAGCATGAAGATTCTTATCCCGTCCCTGAATGCTAAACCGATTAAAGGAAGAGCGATAATGGCCGATATTAAAATAGCCGTACCGGCTGCTGATAAATAATTAAACTTAAAAACATGCGGTATCAATTTTCCATCCGAACCTATGATAGTGTTGTGGATTCCGGGAATTTGAAATTCTATTTTCCCGAAGGAATTGAAAACATCTTTTACGGGTTGAAGCCCCCAGGCTACAATCATTATTGTCAGCAGGATAAATGGCGACCATGCTCTCAATATCTGTCCTGTTGTATATTTGTTTACCTGAATGAGAGAAGAAGAAGGTTCATTAGCAAACCGCCATACATGTTTGGGTTTCCAGAATTTCAGGAAAATGATAAGACTCATTATTGAGCCAATACCGGCGAGAATATCAGGAAGTGATGGGCCGAGAAAATTAGAACAAGCCCATTGTATTACCGCAAAAGAAACCCCGGATACTAAAATAGCCGGCAATACTTCTTTTGTTTTTTTTAACCCACACATTAATACTACAAGGTAGAAAGGAAGCATTACCGATAATATAGGCAATGTTCTTCCAACCATTTGTGAGATGGCCATTTCGGGGATGGACGACACCTGCGATGCGACCGTTATCGGGATTCCGATAGAGCCAAATGCAACCGGCGCCGTATTGGCTATGAGGCATATTCCGGCAGCATACAGAGGATTAAACCCAAGCCCTACAAGCATTGCAGCAGTGATGGCTACTGGCGCTCCAAAACCGGCAGTTCCCTCGAGGAAAGAGCCGAATGAAAAAGCAATAAGTAATGCCTGTAATCTTCTGTCAGACGTAATAGATGCCATAAAATGTTTGATGATTTCAAACTGTCCGCTCTCTACAGTAATATTGAATAAAAAAAGAGCAGTAATTACAATCCAGCAGATGGGAAACAACCCATACAATGCACCATTCGATGTTGAAAGCAGTGCCAATTTTACAGGCATTCCATAAACGGTAATAGCAATGACAATAGCGATTCCCGTTGCTATTAAACTCGCTTTATATCCCTGCATCTTCTTTACCACCAGTGCCCAGAAAATAAAGAGTATAGGAGTTAAAGCTACCATTGCCGATAAAGCAATGTTATTAAATGGGTTAATTACCTGTGTCCAGTTCATAGACTTACTTTTTAAATGGCATTTCTGCAAAAATTAATACCGGTTAAGAGAGATTGCAGAAATATCCTCATTAATAATTATAAAAAACTTTCCAACAAACTTTTCCATTGCTTATACAACTCGTCGTACAGTGCCACATTGTTTGGCTCAAATTTTCCCAACGGTTTAAAATTCGAGTATGCATCACCGTAAGATTGATACCTTCCTATGCCAATGCCTGCTCCCAGAGCAGCTCCTACGCTTCCATCATTCTCATATAACTCTACTGCCACACCAGTTGCATTCACAAATGATTGTATAAAAACATCGCTTAAAAACAAGTTGGCTTTTCCGGCCCGGATAATGGTTGGATGCAAACCATTTTCACGCATAATATCCAGACCATAACGAAATGCAAATGCAATTCCCTCCTGCACCGCCCTAAAAATGTGCGCCTGGGAATGTTTGTTCAAATCAATTTTACTAATGTGTGCATCAATCATTTTGTTTTGTAACATGCGCTCTGATCCATTTCCAAAGGGCAATACAAATAAACCTTCACTTCCCGGTGGTACGGTTGCAGCCAGTACATCCATTTCTTTGTAGCTCAAATCTCCTCCGCCACAAACTTTTTTAATCCAGCTATTCATAATCGCTGTACCATTGATGCAAAGCAATACACCAATTCTCCTATTCCCGGTTTCATGGTTTACATGAACGAAACTATTTACTCTTGAAAATTTATCGGACCATAATTGATCGGTAATAGCATAAATAACGCCTGAGGTGCCGGCGTTGGCAGCCACCTCACCCGGTTGAAGCACATTCAACGATAAGGCATTATTGGGTTGATCCCCGGCTTTGTAAGTAACCGGAATATTTTCTTTTAGGGATAACTGCTTGGCTATTCCCCGCAATAGTTTTCCATGTGATGAGAAAAGTGGTTTCACTTCCGGAATGACTGAACATTTGAAACCGAAATATTTCATCACTTCTTCTGAAATCTGATCCTTATTAAAATCCCACAATATTCCTTCAGATAAGGCAGAGGCAGTTGTGGTTATTTCACCTGTTAATTTCATGGAAATAAAATCTCCCGGTAACATGATTTTATCAATCTGTTTATAAATATCCGGCTCATTTTCTTTTACCCATGCCAGTTTTGAAGCAGTAAAATTCCCCGGTGAATTTAAAAGAGAGAAAGAGCAAACCCCTTCCCCAATTTCATTATGTGCTTTTTCTCCAATTTTTACTGCTCTGCTATCGCACCAGATAATACTATCTCTTAAAACCTTTTGCAATTTATCTACTATAACAAGACCATGCATTTGATAAGAAATACCAATAGCTGCAATATCCTCGGGATTGAATTTATTCGTGGCATTTAACTTCTGAATAGCTTTAATTGTATGCTCCCACCACATTTCAGGTGACTGCTCGGCCCAGCCCGGTTGAAGTGAAGTAATCGGCGTTTCAGTTTCCGGATATTGAGTGCTTGCCAGCGGTTGTTGCGTATTCACATCTACCACAGAAGTTTTTATAAAAGAAGTTCCTATATCAATTCCTAATACCAGCATAATCATTTTTTTAGAAATAGTAAGTCATATAAAAAAGTAATCCTCACCATTCAGTTGTATTGCTAAAACTCCTTACCCTGGAGACTACGTCTTCAAAATGCAAATACAATCTTTCAAAATCTCTTTCTAAAAGGAAGTTCTTATTAAACAAAGTGCTTCCCATGCCAACTCCCTTAGCCCCGGCTTTAAAAAAAGGTTCAATATTTTCAAGTGAAATCCCCCCGGTAGGTAATAATTTTATTTGGCCTAACGGGCCTTGTAATTCCTTCAAATAGGAAGGGCCAAATTGAGATGCGGGAAATACTTTCACCGCTGAAGCACCTAATTTCCAAGCCTTATATATTTCTGTTGGAGTTAAAGCGCCGGGAAAAACGGGAATCTCATTTCTAACACAATAAGTAATAACTTCTTCATTAAAAACTGGAGTTACTATAAAAGAAGCACCGGCATCGAGGGCATGTTTCAGGTCAACCATCTCCAAAACTGTTCCCGCTCCAATGTTTAAGCCAGGGTATTGCAAGGACAAACTTTTAATGATTTGTAAAGCATCGTCAGTATTCATGGTTATTTCCAAAGTAGCTAAACCCGCTTTTTGACAAAGAGGAGCTATTTTCTCTATGATCTCAGAAGAAAGATTTCGTATGATGCCGATAACAGGCGTAGCTTGGAAAGATTGCCAGGAGAATTGATTTCTTATTTTCATATAATAGTTGAGAATTAAAAAAATTGTAAAAAATAAAAGAAATTAAGTCTGATTTTTTTGCTTTAATACTCTTAACTGACCCTTGGCTACAGAACTTTCAACAGTTTCCTTATCTACTACAATGGCCTTCTCATAAAGCTTCAAAATCAGAATGGCACGTTTATAGGGTTCATATAAATGGTTCCCTGCGCATAATTGTATTCGATCAAAAGTGATGGACTTCAGTGTAGTCATTTCTTCTCCAATCAGGAGCCCGCTTAGATAATAATAATTTTCCTTCGGAGATTTCTTATCCAAAATATCCCTTGTCCGGATCTTAAATAAATTATTCAATATAGAAAATCCCTCCAGGCTTCTAAGAATGCCTTCATCAAAAGCTTTCCAAGCGTTAAAGTTAGGAGGGGGCTTTTCAATAGAACTTTTAAGAATAGTATGAGTGCATATTGCCTGGAAAAATTCACCTGTCATAAATGTATTAAACCCGGTTATTTCACCGTTCTCACATACAATATGTTTGCTGTGGGTTCCTGGTAAAATGAAAATACTCTTTCTATAAAGATCCTCTTCCGCTGCCAAGCCCAACATTTGTGTCTCTTCACCCCTGATAACATCTCCATCAGAGCAAACACCTGAGATTAAATAAAAGCCATTGGGAAACAAAGAATGTTTTATCAATTCTACATGTAAGCCTTTCCCATAGATATTGAATGGTAAAGAAGCGTACGGCAACTGCCGGATACCTATACTCGAAGATGCCATACCGGAAATCACGATCTCAATATCCTCCGGCACAATTGCCTGTAATTGATCTATTTTTTGTTTCAAAAAATGAAGAAATATCCATTCCCGATCGCCTCCCTGTTCTTGCCATTTGAGGTAGAGCGCCTTGATTCCAACAGGTGAAACCAATTCCTTTATCACTTGCACAGATGACTTTTCTACCAATCGTAGCCGAAAGGTGGAGGTACCCCAGTCAACACTTAAAAAGGAATCTTTGCTCATTTTTTGTCACTTATTTTTTACCATTCACTGAATGATCCATCGACGTTTCGCCAAATCGGATTCTTCCAATTGTGACCCACTTTCGACATTTCTTTTACTGCATATTCATCAATCTCTACTCCCAGACCAGGTTTCTCGCTTCTTTTCATAAACCCTCCTTCCACTTTAAAATCTTCTTTATTTATGACATAAGAAAGCAAATCAATGCTACCCTTATTATAATGTATTCCCATACTCGTTTCCTGGATCAGCGCATTAGGTGTACAGAAGTCAAATTGCAACGCAGCAGAAAAAGCAATAGGTCCTAACGGACAATGCAAAGCCATCATCATATCTGAAGCCTCTGCCCAGGCAGCAATTTTTTTTGCTTCCATAATTCCACCTACATGGCTTATATCGGGCTGAAGAATATCAAGATGCCCGTGGTAGATCAAATCCTTAAACTCAGTTCTTCCTGTAAGTCTTTCTCCGGCAGCCAGTGGAACAGAGGTTACTCCAGACAAATGTTCAAAAGAGTCGCTATGCTCAGGAGTTAATGGTTCTTCATAAAACATCGGAGAAAACTCCTCCAATTCTTTCATCAATCTTTTAGCCATGTTCTTATGAACCCGACCATGAAAATCTATAGCCACATCATTTTCATCACCAATAGTTTCCCTTACTATTCCGATGTTTTTCTTTATTTCTTTAATTTTTTTAAGGTTTGGCTGCACTTCCAACTGGCCGGCTACATTCATTTTTACAGCTGTGAATCCTGCGTCTATCCGCTCTTTTGCCTGTTGAAATAAATTCTCCGGCGTATCACCTCCTATCCAGGCATATATCCTCATCTTATCCCGAACGGCCCCGCCCATCAACTCATAAACCGGCACCCCAAGAGCTTTACCTTTTATATCCCATAAAGCCTGCTCTATTCCAGATATGGCACTCATTAACAGGATACCCCCTCTATAAAAACCTCCTTTCGAAAGCACCTGAAAAATATCTTCAATTTGATGCGCATTCTTTCCCAACAGGTAAGGTTCCATTTCCTTTACGATCGCATAAACACTATCAGCCCACCCCTCCGCAACAGGTTCGCCCCAACCTGTAATACCTGACTTTGTAGATATTTTCAGGAATAACCACCTCGGGGGAACCTTAAAAAGCTCTATTTTATCAATAACCATATTACAGATCATTTAAAGCGTTTACAGGTTTCTTTCCCTTCAATACAGCAGCAACGTTTTGGACAGCCCTTTTTACACAAGATTCTCTTGCAGATTGGGTACCTCCCGCTATATGAGGGGTCAAAAGCACATTTTTCATTTTTAATAATTCATCAGGAACATTTGGCTCCTCCTAAAAAACATCCAGAATTGCGCCGCCCACTTTGCAAAGCTGCAAAGCCAGGACTAATGCCTTCTGATCAATAATCGTCCCCCTCGAAGTATTGGCAATTATTACTCCTCGTTTAACTTTCGACAGAACGTTTCCATTAATTAAGTTTACTGTTTTTGGGTTGAGGGGAACATGAATTGAAATAACATCTGAACTATTTATCAATTCTTCAAAAGTTACCCATCCCTCTTCTTTCCCTGGTGCTGGAGTAAAATAAATAACCTCCGCTCCCATTGCTTTCACCATTTTTCTTAATTCTTTTCCAATGGTGCCTAATCCTATAATACCTACCGTCTTCTCCTTTAAACTTACTCCATCCCACCTACCTGGTTCAAAGGCATGCCATTTTCCTTTTCTTACAAAATCATCTGCTTCCACCAATCTTCTTGATATGGCAATAATCCCGGCAAATACATATTCCGCAACCGGATAATTAAAAAAGCCCGGAGCATTGCTGCCCCAAATACCCCTGGACGTAAGTAGATCCAAATTCAGGTTGTCAAAACCAATTGAACAATTAGCAATTATCTTAAGTTTAGGAGCGCTTTGTACTAACTCCGCATCAGCTTTTACTTCTGCAAAGTTTATGATAGCCTCATATTTATTTATTTCTGAAAGCAATTCTTTCCGTGGCATCAAGAAACTTATATCATTCTTCCATATGGTCACCTCCGCAACCTCACCTAGTTCCTCCATCCATTCCTTAGGAACTGCTCCCGTAATTAATACTTTTGATTTCATGTTTAACTATAATTATAAAAAATACACCTCAACAATTAAATAGCCTTTGCTATTGCACGTTCTGCAACTTCTAAAGCTTGCAAACCATCCCTTCCTGTTACTAATGGAGGTTCCCCATTTGCTCTTGCAACCATCATCGCTTCATGTTCTTTGCGAAACAGATCATCCCAACTGTCCATTATTGGCGATACATTATGGCTTTTCCACTGGTGCTCGCGCTGAAACGAGTACTTGCGTATTTCACCCGTCATAAAATCATAGCTAAGTGTG
>JBDSOE010000008.1:0-4913 GCA_039915005.1 Ginsengibacter sp. | reverse complement strand
ACATTCATTTCATTCCCTTAAACCCTTTTTCCAAATCCTCAATAATATAATCCGCGTCTTCCAAACCCACATACATCCTCACCCTGCGGTGAATTTTATTTTTTGGATCAAACTCTTCTGCTTTAATGGAAGCGCAACCTGGAATAATCAAAGATTCATGCCCGCCCCAGCTCACTGCCATTAATGTATGCTGAAGGCTCTCACAAAAATTTTCTACTTGCCCGATGGTTTTTGCTTTCAGAATAAATGAAAATAATCCACCCGTACCCTGCATTTGTTTTTTGGCCAGTTCGTATTGGGGGAAATCTTTATCAAAAGGGAAACTTATTTCTTCTACCTCTTCTTTGCTTTTTAAATAGCTCACTACTTTTTCAGCCGTTGCAGAGACCCTTTCGAGGCGCACCGTAAGTGTTCTTAATCCGCGTATGAGTAGCCACGCATTAAAAGGAGTGGTTCCTATTCCCATGTTCATATATTCACTGCTGAATATTTTTCCAATCATTTCCTTTTTGCCGCAAAGTGCACCTGCCACTACATCGCTATGGCCGTTAATATATTTGGTGGCGCTTTGCAACACCAGGTCAATTCCATATTCTATAGGCCTTTGATAAAGGGGCGTACAATAACTGTTATCACATATAGTGATGATGTTTTTTGATTTGGCAAGCCTTGCCACGGCCTCCAGATCCTGCAAATAAAAACTCCAGCTATTGGGGGTTTCCAAATAAATAACTGTGGTATTGGGCTGTATGGCATTCTCAAAATTTTCAATTTCTCTTCCATCTACATAAGTCGTGGTAATGCCAAACCTGGGCAAAACCTGGTCAAACATTTTCTTAGCCCAGGTATAAGGGTCTTCCACCGAAATGATATGATCCCCGCTTTTTACATTGGCAAGCACTGCCGCAAAAATAGTTCCTGCACCGCTGTTGAAAACAAGGCAATCTTCCGCACCATCCAGCGCAGCCAGCTTCTGCGACAATATCTTTAAAGTAGGATTGGTGGCGCGACTGTAAATAAAAGCAGAAGATTCATCTTCAAATGCTTTTCTAAAATCCTTAACCCTTTTAAATGAAAAGTTACTGGTCTGGAAAATCGGCGGAGTTACCGCATTGAAATAATCTTCACGGTCTTCACCCAATTCATTTATAATATTGGAAATTTCTTTGGCATTCATATCTGTATCAGTTTTTTTTGCGGCCTTCAATTCAGTTTTTTACTTTACTTCAAGAGCAGAGGTCTCTCATTTCAAAAAAAGAATGAAATACCTGTTTATTACAAGGCAGTAAAAGTATTTAAAATTACTTTTGCATTTTATTCCTTTTTAAATTCAGAACCATATCCGGCATGTGGAAAATAATTTCCCAGGCTCCACATGCAATAATATTTCACAGATGAAGAAACTATTCTTATTGTTACTGCCTTTTTCTTTTTCAGCCGGGGCTCAAACTAACTTCCGCCCTGACTCTACGGAAACACTTGAAAACATAGTCGTAAACGCTTATGAAAATAACAGAAAGCTGATTGATGTTCCGGCCGCAATCAGTCTGGTTACCGGCAGAGACCTGAGCCGTTATAATAACACGGGTATTATAGAATCCATGAACGCAAAGCCCGGCGTAAGAATGGATGAGCGTTCGCCCGGAAGTTATCGTCTAAGCATCCGCGGTAGTTCGCTGCGTTCACCCTTCGGCGTCAGGAACGTAAAAGTTTATTTTGATGGCATTCCTTTTACTGATCCGGGTGGCAATACTTTTCTGAATCAACTCGGCTTTTACAATTTTCAGTCCATAGAAATTATAAAGGGCCCTGCCGGCAGCCTGTATGGTGCAGGAACCGGGGGCGTGTTATTGATAAAAAATAATGCCGGCGATTTTCATCCCGGAGCTTCAGTTTTTTACAACACCGGTAGTTTTAATTTAAATAACCTCGACGTCAATTTGCGGTTTGGAAAAGAGAACGCACAAAACACTATTAATTATCAGCACCAAAGCAGTGACGGATATAGAAACCATACCGCCATGCGCCGTGATGTTTTTAGCTGGGATGCCGTGATGAAAAAAACTGAAAAGACTTCCATACAATCGCATTTTCTCTATGGCGACATGTATTATCAAACTCCCGGCGGCCTTACCAAATCAGAGTATGATCTAAACGCCAAATCTGCAAGGCCTCATGTGGGAATGTCTCCTTCCGCCGATGAAGCAAAAGCCGCCTTTTATTTAAAAACTTTTTTAGCCGGCTTTTCATTAGATCAAACACTAAGCGCCAACTGGAAAAACAGCACTTCCATCTACGGCGCCTATTCGCAGAACAGGAATCCCAACTTTCGTAATTATTCAAGAACCTCCGAACCGCATTTTGGAGGCAGAACCGTTTTTAATTATACTAAAATTTTAGACAAAATATTATTTACACTCAACACCGGTGCCGAATACCAGCAAAGCTTCAACACGCTCAGGGTCTATAATAATAATGCCGGCGAAGTGGGCTCCCTCAAAACTGATGATGAGATCTACAATAAACAAGGTTTCGTTTTTCTGCAGACAAATGCTGATTTTCCTCGTGGGTGGTCACTCACTGCAGGAGCCAGTATCAATGAATCAAATCTTGATTTCAAAAGGTTTTCCACCACACCTGCGGAAAGTGAAAAAAGGAATTTTAAAAATGAAATCGCCCCGCGTTTGGCCATCTTAAAAAAGATCAACAACACTTTCTCTGTTTACACAAGTGTGGCAAGAGGTTTTTCTGCGCCCACTACCGCAGAGGTATTGCCTTCTACTGATGTTTTCAATACCACACTCCAGGCGGAAAGCGGGGTGAATTATGAAGCGGGAACGAAAGGAAATTTTTTAAGAAATAAATTATACATTGATATCAATGCGTTTTTTTATCGCTTAAAAAATGCGATAGTACAGAAACGGGATGCAAGTGGTGGTGATTATTTTGATAATGCCGGATCGGCAAACCAAAATGGCCTGGAGAGCTATGCTTCTTACGAAGTGATCAACAATGAGAGGCAATTTTTTAATTACGGTTTTGCGTACATAAGCCATACCTGGAATAATTTTCATTACGACAATTACAAGCAAACGAACAATGATTACTCCGGAAATAAATTGCCTGGAGTAGCTTCTCAAACGATAGCTGTGGGCTTTGATGTAAGCACTAAAAACGGCTTGTATGCCAATACTACTTTTTTTTACAGCGGGCGTATTGCATTGAATGATGCCAACAGCAGTTATGCGGATCCCTATAATCTATTGGGGTTGAAAATTGGCTACAAAACGCTTATGTCAAAAGAGACACAATTGGAGCTGTTTGCCGGCGCACAAAATATTTTTGATGAAAGATATAGCCTGGGAAATGACATCAATGCATTTGGCGGCCGCTATTATAATGTAGCGCCCGGAAGAAATTTTTATGCAGGCCTTGCATTGAGGTTCAATAAATTATAATAGAATTAATTAAACCCCACCCGGTTTGCAGAACGGATCTCTGTTTTACAAAATGCTTCAACACTCTTTAAAACAAAAAATTAGTTTTTGATTTTCAATTTTTTTGCTGCTACTTTTGCCGCATAATTGGTTTCTAATTCCGATGACTATCGGGACGAATTAAAAGGGAATCCGGTTCAATTCCGGAGCTATCCCCGTAGCTGTAAAGTACAACCAAACTCCTGAAAAGGAGTTTGGAAAACTCTTAATTCTTTCGCCACTGTTCTGAAAAGTAAGAACGGGAAGGCTTTTAAGAGGGTACTAAGCCAGAAGACCTGCCACTTATAATTTATTCAATGCTTTCGGGAGAAAAGCAGAGATGTAAAGTGGCCCCGGGCATTTTATATTTCTACTGTTCCCTTTTAAAAAAAAATTAAAACTGTTTCAAAAAATGAAATGTAAAATCATCTGTGCCGTTTTGTTGCTTACCTCTGCTACCAGCTATGCGCAAGACTCTGTAAAAACCCTCAACGAAATTATTGTTACGGCTACCAAATCGCCCATAAAACAAAGCGAGACCGGAAAAGTAGTGAGCATTATTACTCAGGAACAATTGCAAAAAAGTTTTGGAAAATCTTTATCAGAAGTGCTGAACCAACTGCCGGGAATAACCATCAATGGCGCCGTAAATAATTTGGGAACCAATCAAACTATTTATACACGCGGCGCTTCCTCTTCCAACACCTTGATATTGCTGGATGGAATGCCTTTGTACGATGCGTCCGGTATAGGCAATGAATTTGACCTCAACAATTTTGCATTTGATAATGTGGAAAGAATTGAAGTGGTAAAAGGCGCTCAATCTACCTTGTATGGCTCAGATGCCGTGGCCGGAGTCATCAATATCATCAGCAAAAAAGGAGAAAAAAAACCTTTCAATCTTACTATGAACCTTTCTGCCGGAAGCTATGAAACCTATAAAGGAGCCATCTCCGTTAGTGGATCTAACGGTGATGGACAAACGTATTTCGTTTCGTACAACAAAATAAAAAGCAGGGGATTTTCATCCGCCTATGACTCTACCGGAACTCATAATTTTGACAACGACGGCTTCAACCAGGATGTATTTCAGTTGAATTATAATTTTAAGCCTTCTCAAAAAACATCGGTTCGTTTGTTTGGCAAATACAATAATAATCACGCAGATATTGATGCAGGCGCGTTTGCAGACGATAAAGATTACACGTATCATAATAACAATACCATTGCGGGAACTTCTATTGATTACAAATTAAACAATGGTTTTATCAGGTTGCAGTACAACTACAACCGGTACAACAGGAACTTTACGGACGATTCGGCATCTGTCGGCGGCTTCTCCAAATACCAGAGAGGAAAATATAATGGCTCTTCAAATTTCCTGGAACTTTATACTCATTTATATTTAAGTAAAAACGTAGAATTCCTGGCAGGCGT
>JBDSOE010000002.1:0-17502 GCA_039915005.1 Ginsengibacter sp. | reverse complement strand
ATCACCACATTCATATCGGAAGTGCAGTAGCCACGCCCGATGGATTGATAGTGCCGGTGATACGTTTTGCCGATCAAAAAACCTTATCACAAATTGCAACCGAAGCAAAAGAATTATACGGAAAGGCAAAAGATAAAAAAATACAACCCTCCGAATTCAGCGGTAATACATTCACCATTTCCAATTTGGGTATGATGGATATAGAAGAATTTACCGCTATCATTAATCCGCCGGACAGTGCCATCCTTGCAGTGGGCTCCATAAAAGAAATTGTAGTGAAGAAAGGCGATGGTTTTGGTGTAACCAACGTGATGAAAGTTACCATGAGCTGTGATCACAGAAGTGTGGATGGGGCTGTAGGCTCTGCTTTCCTGCAAACTCTGAAAGGATTTTTAGAGAATCCGGTTACGATGTTGGTTTGATGGGAAGAAAGATAATTGCAATTGTCTTTAAACTTATAAAATAGGGAACCGTAATTCGGTTCCTTTTTATTTTAGAATAATCTACAACTCAATCCTGAATATTTTATTGAGTATTCCTGATGATTCTATTAAAGTATGATAAGGTCTTCCATTAACTCATCATGCAATGGATGCAATAAAGAATTATAATAAACATCTACCGGGTGAAATTGAATGTCTGCATTTTTGCCCCACCATAATTCTCCGTTTTCAATAATGAATTTTTTAAATGAGGCCGGCGTATTGTACTTTTTATAATCTCCTTTTAAAGTATTAAAAAACGGACGAAAGTCAATGATCCTGTTTTCATGGTTATTAAAGAAGACCTTTAAAACAAAAGGCTCCACAAGTAAGGCATCAGAAATTCTTAAAGCCTCTTTTTTATGACCTCTGATTTTACGGATTGATTGTAATACATTATTCTGTCCCATTTCTCTTTTATTTGTTTCTCATACTTCCTTACAAAGGTAGCGACATCGTTACATTTCACTTTTGTTAATGATTTATATCCTTTAAGTTTTTTAAAATGAATTTCAAGTTGATCATTGATCCATATCAATTCTGCTTTTGCCTGGCGATACTGAATCGAAATGTGAATATGAACAGGCAAGTGATCATTGGTATAAATAAAAATGCTAAAATTGAGATATTGATAAATTTTAGGCGTATTCAAATTCAAACTAAAATTAACGGGGTTTATTTTCAATATTTCATGAATAAAAATTTGCGTTACATTTAATAGTGAATAAAAAACTCCAATCCACATTACAGCTTCTTCGTTTTCATTTCTCCTTTTTTTTAATGCCGGTTTATTGGTTTGCCCTGAGCCAGGTACCGGAAATTAATTGGCGTGATGCGGTATTGATTTTTATCATTCTTCATTTGCTGATATACCCGGCCAGCAATGGTTACAATAGTTTCATGGACAGGGATACTTCTCCCATTGGCGGACTGAAAAACCCGATGCAGCCAACGAGGCAATTATTTATGATAACTGTTGTTATGAATGTGGCGGCTATTGGGCTTTCTTTTTTAATTACCCCTCTTTTTGCGATAGGAATTTTTTTCTACGTTCTGGCCTCAACGGCTTATAGTTACAGAAAGATCAGGTTGAAAAAATATCCTGTTATTGGTTATGTTACGGTAATTGTTTTCCAGGGAGCGATAATTTTTTTCTTAGTCTGTCATGGCGTGGGTAGCAACCATGTAACCACCGCGCCCGTTATAGGTATGATGGCTGCAAGCCTGCTGATTGGCGGGTTTTATCCGCTCACTCAAATTTACCAGCACGATGAAGATTATAAAGATGGAGTAATTACCATCAGTTATTTATTGGGTTACAAAGGCACTTTTATTTTTACTGGCATTGTATATGCTTTTGCTTTTATGGCGCTGGGTTGGCTGTTTTATTTAAATAATGAAATGATGAACTTTATTGTTTTACAAGTGTTTATGTTGCCAGTGATAGCGTTTTTTATCGTATGGTTTTTCAAAGTGATCAAGGATAAAAGTGAAGCCAATTTTAGAAATACCATGCGTATGAATGTGTTGGCTTCCACATGTACGAACCTCGGATTTATCACTCTCTTAATTTTAAAAGCTATTGAGTAAAATAGTTTCCATATCAACGGCATTGCCTTCTTTCAGACATGAGCAAAAAGATATTTTGACCTTCATGCAAAACGTGTATGCAATGGATGAGATGGAAAAAAGGAAACTTAGATTTCTGTATCATCAGAGCGGAATTGAAAGAAGATATTCAGTAATTCCCGATTATAGTTTGAATGCGGGTGAATGGCAATTCTATCCTGCTTCAGAAAACCTGCAACCCTTTCCTGATCTTGAACTAAGGATGAGATGGTATAATAAAACGGCTGCTCCTCTTTCAATAAACGCCATTCAAAAATGTATAGATCAAAAAATAAATAAAGATGAAATTACGCATCTTATTACCGTAAGCTGTACCGGAATGAGCGCGCCAGGCCTGGATCTGCAGATCATGGAAGCAATGAATTTGCCGATAGATATTTTCAGAACTTCCATCAATTTTATGGGTTGTTATGCGGCGATCCACGGAATGAAACTCGCTGATGCTTTTTGTAAAAATGATAAAAATGCAAAAGTGCTTGTGGTATGTACAGAGCTTTGTACCCTGCATTTTCAAAAAGAAACTACAGCCGATAACATTACTTCCGGATTACTTTTTGGCGATGGTGCCGCTGCGATTTTAGTGGTTCACGATGAGGATAAAATGGAAGGCTTAAAGATGAAAAGCTTTTACAGTGAAGTTGGGTTCAATGGAAAAGAACACATGAGTTGGGAACTTTCTTCTTCCGGGTTTTTAATGAAACTTTCAGGTTATGTACCCGAATTGATTGAGCAGGATTTTAGCCGCCTTTTAAAAAATGCTTTAGAAAGCGCGGATACTAACGAAGAAGAAATTTCGCATTGGTGTATGCATCCCGGCGGAAAAAGAATTTTATCTTCCATAGAAAAATGCACTTCCATTTCGCAGGATGACCTGCAATATTCTTACCGGGTGCTTACTGATTATGGCAATATGTCGTCGCCTACTATTTTATTTGTGTTGAAAGAAATCCTGAATTCTTTGGAAAAGAAAAGAGAGAAAAAGACTAATATTTTCGGCGCTGCTTTTGGGCCGGGTCTTACCATGGAAACTTTCATTCTATCTAATGATTGATTATAAAAAGCGTTCATTACAAAAAGAGATTCTCGATCAAAATAATATTCCTTTTGTGGATATAGCAAGGAATATGAAGGAGCTTGATTTTATTAATACTCATCTCGGTGGCCATTCCATTACACTCAAAGGATTTAAAAATTTATTACAAAAGAGGAAACAAATTTCTGTTTGTGAAATTGGCTGCGGTGGCGGAAATAACTTAAATGCCCTGAATGAGTTTTGTAAAAGTAATAGGATAGATGCCAGATTTATTGGAATAGATATCAACAAGGAATGTATTGAATTTGCCATGAAAAATTGTAAAGTTGAGAAGATAAATTTTTTAATTTCTGATTATAAGGAGGAGAATTTTGAAACTGAAAAACCTGATATTATTTTCTCCTCCCTTTTTTGCCATCACTTTACGGATGATGAATTGGTGGCGATGCTGCTATGGATGAAAAATAATTCAAGGCTCGGTTTTTTTATTAATGATTTACACCGGCATCCGCTGGCTTATCATTTTATAAAACTGGCGACGAAATTATTTTCGAGATCTTATCTGGTAAAAAATGATGCGCCGCTTTCTGTTTTAAGAGGATTTACAAAAAATGAATGGACACACATTTTGGGAAGGGCTTCAATTCAAAATTATACAATAAGGTGGATGTGGGCATTTCGGTATTTAATAATTAATAGAAGATGTAAAAATAAAATTGAGCAATAAAGCAACATACGAATTTTTTGATGTAGCCATTGTGGGTGGCGGCCTTGCGGGGCTGTCTCTTTCTATTTTGCTTGCCCAGAATGGTTACCGGATTATTTTATTTGAAAAGGAAAAATACCCATTCCATAAAGTGTGCGGTGAATACATCAGTTTTGAAAGTTGGAAGTTTATAGAAAGTTTGGGATTGCCTCTTTCTGAATTCAATTTGCCAGTTATAAAAAAGCTAATCGTTTCCTCACCCGATGGAAATTGTTTGAAAGCAAAACTGGACTTGGGCGGCTTCGGTGTCAGCCGTTATTTTTTAGATAATGAATTAAAAAAAATTGCCGAAGAATGTGGTGTGATTGTTTGCGAGGAGACGAAAGTGAACGATGTCATTTATAACGATAAATCATTTACGGTGAAATATAATGGAGGAGAAACTACCTCTTTACTTGTTGCCGGCAGTTTTGGAAAGAGGAGCAACCTCGATGTAAAATGGCAGCGTTATTTCACGAGGCAAAAGCCGGGTAAACTCAATAATTATGTTGGAGTTAAATACCATATTAAAACTGATTTTCCGGCGGATACCATTGCCTTGCACAATTTTAAAAATGGATATTGCGGGATTTCTAAAATTGAAAAGGATACTTATTGTTTGTGTTATTTAACCACAGCCCAAAATTTAAAATACAATCATAATTCTATAAAGGAGATGGAGGAAAGTGTGCTATATCAAAATCCATTTCTAAAAGAAATATTTTCCGGATCTGAATTTTTGTTTCGGGAACCGGTTGTCATTTCGCAGATTAGCTTTGATAAAAAGACCCGGGTGGAAGGCCATGTTTTAATGTTGGGAGATGCAGCAGGGATGATAACGCCGCTGTGCGGAAACGGAATGAGCATGGCTTTTCATTCGGCTACAATTGCTTTCAGGAATATGAATTCTTATTTGCTAAAAAAAATTTCACTGGATAAAATGGAACAGGGATATGCCAGGGAATGGAACGCCCGGTTTGCAAAGCGGCTCAGAAATGGAAGAATTATTCAGAGGATGTTTGGTAAAATAAGGCTTACCAATATTTTTATTAAGGCAATAAAACGTTTTCCTTTTATCATTAATCAAATAATAAGAGCCACTCATGGTAAGGAGTTTTAGTAAGTTTGTAATATGTCGAAGCAGCGAATTATATTGTTTGATGGTGTTTGCAATTTTTGTAATAGCGCAGTGAATTTTGTGATAAAAAGAGATAAAAAATCCTCTTTAAAATTTGCTGCTTTACAAAGTGGTATTGCGCATCAAATGCTGACCGGTAAGGCTATACCGGCTAATGATGTAAGTACTTTTGTTTTTATTGAAAACGGGAAAGTATTTACGCGTTCCACTGCTGTATTGATGGTTTGCAAATATTTAACAGGGTTGTGGCCGTTGCTATATGGGTTTATGATTGTTCCTAAATTTATAAGAGATGGAATTTATAATTGGGTTGCCAGAAACAGGTATCGGTGGTTTGGTAAAAAGCAGGAATGCATGATACCTACTCCGGAAATTCAATCGAAATTTTTAAATGAATGAGTATGAGTAATAAAAAAACATTGGTATTGGGCGCTTCGTCTAACCCTGCCCGTTATAGTTATCTCGCGGTTAATAATCTTCGCCAGAAAGGACATGATGTGGTGGCCATTGGCAAACACACGGGCAAAGTAAGCGATGTGGAAATTGGTACTGAACAAAAGCAAATTGACGGACTGGATACGGTAACTCTTTATTTGAATGCTGGTAACCAAAAGGTATATTATGATTATATTCTTTCGCAAAAACCGAAGCGTATTATTTTTAACCCCGGCGCTGAAAATGAAGAGCTGGCAGCGCTTGCAAAAGAAAAGGGAATTATTCCGCAAGAGGCATGTACCCTGGTTTTGTTGAGCACGGGACAATATTAATTGAGCTGGAAAAAAGACTTTCACCTTCAACACAGCAGACGATAATAAACAGATTAGTATTTAATAAAATTTTGGCTGTCAAAGCAGGCTAATGCCAGGCTACTGATTCAATTGACCGTCGGAATTTGGGTGATTTTGAATTTTCCAAAAGAGAATGATGTCTTCTTTTCATGAGCTCATAAATCCTTGCTGATATTTCTTTCATCCGTGGCCTCACCTTCCCTTCCGTTACGGGTGTAAATAATGAAATGATATATTTTACATGGCCGTCATCTACAATCCCTACATCACTGGTGAAGTAAAGCCACCATCCTGATTTGTGATAGAACATGGCATTATCCGGAAGTCCCGTGGAAAGTTTGGTAGTGTCTAATTGCCTTCCCAGCAACACTTTCATTTGTTGGCTTACCCAGGGATTTATTAAGTTATTGCTGTAAATTTTGTACATGAAATCCGCAGCATGCAAGGCATTTGTTTCGGTACCTTTCACCGTGTCGTAGCCAGCATCTTCAAATTTCCTGCTTAAATATTTTCTGGTTACCTCGCTTCCGTGCCACCCGTTTTCGCCCATGGTTTCATTAATGTTTTTGCGCCCAGCAATATCTATCAGGCAATTGGCAGCGGTGTTATCACTTCGCGTGATCATGAGGTCCAATAAATAATCCACAGTTACTGTATCCCCATTTCTTAACAGTGCCCTCGGGTCCCAGCTTATCTCTGAAGAACGATCTACCTCATTGGGTGATTTTACTACATAGCTTTTGTACAAAGAATATTGATGATTGCTTACCTGCTTTAAAATCTCCATAGCCACATACATTTTATAAACCGAAGCAGGATAAATAAAGTTGTCCATGTTCACGCCTCCTACAATGGGTTTCTTTCCGGAAAGATCTATTACGGCGAATGAAATTTTCTCCATTCCGTCTTCACCGGTATTAAAAGCGCTGTCGAGTCCGCACTGGATAATAATATTTTTTAGAGAATCAGTAAAACCTTTTTCCTCTTTATAATAAGATGGGATTTTTGTTTGTGCAAAAATGAAATTCGCATTCAAAAAAAGGAATAGAAAGAGAATGAAACTTTTCATAGTGCCGTTTTGTTTTTTTAAATGTAGGGAAAAATATGAATTAAACTTTATGAGAAGATAGGTTAGCCGGTGATACAGAACGCACAATTGCGGTAAAGAGGTAAAAGACTTTAAATAAATGCATGATGAGAATGCGAATTAATTGTAAAACTGTACGGCCCCATTAGGTCTCCTTGTACTTATTGGCTACATTCGCTACATGAGGTATTGGTTCTCTTTTTTAATTTCTTTCTGCTTTATAATTTGTTCGTTGCAGAGCAATGGGGGAATTGTTTATGAAGAAAAGACGAACGGTTTCGTAGAGGTTGAACTACCTGTTACGACAAATACAAGTATTGGTTATCAGCAACCGATAGCTGATTTGCTCTATCTTCACCAGCAAAGGAATAGTAACACTTATTTCAATCATTCAGTCATAACGGGTTCAGCTATTGATTTAGTTACTGATAAGAAATTGGGTAACGCGATTGCAATTTTAATTCCCAAATTCCTTTACTGCAAATCAATTGGCCTTATATTGATTTTTCCCAAGCATTACTTTTTTTAAATTTTGAGAATCATTTTTTAAGTGTATGCCTTATATTTTTTATAAATTATAAGGAGATTTTATTTTATAAAATACTCAAAATCTTTAGACATGTCAACAGTTATTGTATCCGTAATTCTTATAGGTGGAATTGTTTTATTGATCATGGCATTTAATACGATCAACAAACGGAATCGGAAAAAGAAAGAACAGGAATTGATTTCTCTTTTTAATAAAACCGGAGAGAAGCATGGCCTTTCATTTTCGAGCCAGGAAGTTTTGCGCCATAAAATTATAGGCCTGGATGGAATTAATAGAAAATTTGTAATGGTAAACGAGAAAGAAGGAAGTAGTATTATTTCACTTGATGAAGTAAAAAGCTGCGTAATGAAAAAGAACCTCGTAAACTACCAGTCGGTTGACCAGAAGGATTCGGGTTATGAAAAATTTGTGTCTTCCATAGGGCTTCTGTTTGAATTTAAAAATAAAAAGCAAACTGAGCAGGTACTATTTTATGATAATCTATTGCACCCGGTTGCTGAGGAAAAAATTATGGAAGTAAAAGCAAAAGATTGGGAAACTATTCTCTCTAAAATAATAGGTTCATCTGAAAAAGTGCGTGCTTAAAATTGTATTATTTTATTTTTCCTTTTTAATAGATAAGCAGTTTCGTAAATGACTTTTATACAAAAATTATTTCCTGATGCTTGCTCAGAAAAGATATTTTTGTGTGTCATTTAATAGTATGGATGTGAAGCGGCTGATATTATTTTTTAGTTTTTTATTATCGGGTATTTTTACCAAAGCCCAGACGTGCACTACTCTTGGACAAACGCCATCTACTGCCTTCCCGGTATGTGGCACGGGTGTCTTTGAACAAAATAATGTTCCAATATGTGTTTCCAACGATTTATATGTACCCGGCTGCAGCGGCACGGACAATGCCAATTATGCCAATAAAAATCCTTACTGGTACAAGTTTACCTGTTTTGTTTCGGGCACTTTGGGCTTTGTCATTACACCTAAGGATCTTAAAGATGATTATGACTGGCAATTGTATGATGTTACGGGGCTGGATCCCGATGCGGTTTTCACCAACCGCAACATCATAGTTACCGGCAATTGGGCGGGAAACCCGGGGGCCACGGGCACTTCCGCAACTGGTGCTGCTTTTATTCAATGCGCTTCCGGTTACCAGGGAAGTGAGCCTCGGTTTGCCAGGATGCCCGGTCTCATTGCAGGGCATGAGTACATTTTATTGGTGAGCCATTTTACCGATTCACAAAGCGGTTACGAATTGTCGTTTGGCGGTGGCACCGCAGTAATTACCGATCCCAAATTGCCCGACTTGCAAAGTGTAAACACCTCATGCGATGCCACAAAATTATTCATTACACTCAACAAAAAAATGAAGTGCAGCAGCCTTGCTGCCAACGGAAGTGATTTCATTATTTCTTCTGTTGCTACCGGCGTTATAGCGGCAACGGGAATAAATTGCAACCAGGGTTTTGATATGGATTCGCTTGTTTTAACTTTAGGTAATCCGTTGCCTGCAGGGGATTATACCGTTACCATACAAAATGGAACAGACGGAAATACGCTGGTTGATAATTGCGATAGGAATATTGCTCCAGGAAAATCATTGCCATTTAAAATTTCACCATTGCAGCCAACACCTATGGATAGTTTGACGGCTGTAAAATGTGCTCCGCAAAGTTTGCAACTGGTTTTTAAAAAGAATATACTTTGTAATTCCATTGCCGCTGACGGCAGTAATTTTATAATCACGGGCCCTTCGCCGGTTGGGATTACCGGGGCTGTGGGAAATTGTGTAAATGGACTTACCTCCGTTATCAATATTCAATTATCTGGCCCAATTGTAAATGCAGGCACTTATCAAATCATATTGAAACGCGGAAGTCTTGGCAGTACGATTATAGATGAATGCGGACAAGAGACGCCTGCCGGTTCGTCAATAAACTTTAGTGTAAAGGATACGGTATTGGCGGATTTTACTTCCCGGATATTTTTTGGTTGTAAAACGGACACGGTAAACTTTTATCATGATGGCAAAAACGGAACCATTCAATGGAATTGGAAGATGCAGGATGCGGGAAACAGTACGCTCCAAAATCCGGTTGGGTATTTCAATAGTTTTGGAACCAAACAAATTGAGTTGATTGTTTCCAATGGGTTTTGCAGGGATACCGTATTGAAGACGATTGTTTTGGATAACGAATTGAAGGCTGTATTTGAAACCAATAATATCATTTGCCCGGAAGATTCGGCGCAATTTGCCAATCACAGTATTGGTAATATTATTTCTTATAACTGGGATTTTGATAATGGAAATATTAGCCATTCAAAAGTTCCATCTGCTCAGAAATACCCGCTTCTTACATTTGAAAAAATTTATAACATAAGGCTTATCGTGGACAACGGCCAATGTGCGGATACGGCTTTTCAAAAGATTAAGGTGCTGAAAAGTTGTTATATAGCCGTTCCCAACGCCTTTACGCCTAACGGTGATGGCCTAAACGATTATTTATATCCGCTCAATGCTTTTAAAGCAGATAACCTTGAATTCAAAGTTTACAACCGCTTAGGCCAATTAGTGTATTCATCAAAAGACTGGACCCAGAAATGGGATGGAACCATAAAAGGCGAGCCACAGGATTCCGGTACTTTTGTATGGACTTTAAAATACACCCATCAAGATACCGGGAAGAAGGTTTTTATGAAAGGCTCAACTATTTTGATCCGGTAAAATTCTGCTGAAATTTACGGTCGCTTTTAAATTAGTAGCCTGGCCGGGCTTATTTATGTTTAATGGTTGGTAGGTTGTAAGAAATTTAGAAAAAAGCTTGTCGGACAATCGAATTAAAAAAAATGAAGAAACCACTTTTAATGAATAATGATTAATTTGATGCGCAGAATTTTTCATTCAATTTTTAAATAAATATAATGACCACGAGACGTTCATTTCTAAAAACAACCTCAGTACTTTCAGCGGGTTTATTTATCGCTCCCAGTAAATTTAAAATAAAGCCGCCATTGATAGGGCTTCAATTATACACAGTGCGCGATGCTATGGGCAAAGATTCTTCCGCTACTTTGGCAAGGGTAGCGCAAATTGGCTATACTTCTGTAGAGGGTGCTACTTACACAGGAACACAAAAGTTTTATGGAATGACTCCTTCAGCTTTTAAGAATGTGCTGAAGCAAAATGGTCTTGTTATTCCGAGCAACCATTACAGGCTTGGAGGTGAAAAAACAAAAGGAGAAAGCAATCGCGGGACGATGTTGCATGATTGGGATAAGGCAATAGATGATGCCGCCGAAGTGGGAATCAAATATATGGTTTGCGCTTATTTATCAGATGCAGAGCGGGGCAGCCTGGATCAATATAAAAAGGTAGCCGATCAGTTGAATATTGCCGGAGAAAAATGCAAAAAATCAGGGATTCAGTTGTGCTACCACAATCACAATTTTGAATTTGTAAAACAAGGTGATACTTATCCCTACGATATTTTATTGGCGACAGATAAAGACCTGGTAAAAATGGAAATGGATATTTACTGGGTAAAAAAAGCAGGACAGGATCCCCTTGAGCTTTTTAAAAAACATCCCGGCAGGTTTGCTCTCTGGCATGTAAAAGAAATGGATAATACGCCTGCAGAAGATTTTACGGAAGTTGGAAACGGTGTCATTGATTTTAAAGAAATTTTTAACCACAAAAAGGAATCAGGAATGAAATACTTTTTTGTGGAACAGGATAAATGCCCTGGTTCACCATTTGACAGTATTACAAAAAGCATAGGATATATAAAAAAGAATCTTGTATAATTTTTTAAATTTCCCTTTTTCTCAAAACCATAAAACCAATATTTAAAGTAAAAAAAATGACCAAAATTAGAAGCGTAATCTTCATTGTAGTAGTATTATTATCATTGTCTCCGGTGATATATGGTGCAAAGTCCAACGGAGATTTCTATCAGATAAAAATTTATCATCTAAAAAATAATGAGCAGATTAAATTAGTAGATCAATACCTGGAAAAGGTTTATCTGCCTGCATTACATCGTTTGAATATTAAAAGTATTGGTGTTTTTAAACCGATTGCCAATGACACCTCATCTATGAAATCCATTTATGTTTTAATCCCTTTTATGTCTCCGGAAGCATGGATGACGCTAGAGGAAAATCTGTCAAAAGACAAAATCTATGTAGCCTCGGCAAAATCGTTCAGAGAAGCGCCATCAGACAATGCGCCTTACGACAAAATGGAATCTATTTTATTGACCGCATTTCCAATACAGATGCATTTGTTTCTACCGGGAGATAAAAATGCAGAGCGCGTTTTTGAGTTAAGAAGTTATGAAAGTCCTACAGAGAGCCTCGCTGAAAAAAAGATGTCTATGTTTAATACCGGCGGAGAGGTGGGCATTTTCAAACGCCTTGGTTTTAATCCGGTCTTTTATGGAAAGGTGGTATCAGGAACCCGTATGCCCAATTTTATGTACATGCCTGTGTTTGATAACATAGCGCAAAAAGATGCGCAGTGGAATATTTTTCGTAATGACCCAAAATGGAAAGAGATTTCATCGGATCCTAAATATGAAAATAAAGTTTCGGTATCTCATATAGAGAGCATTTCAATGCACAGTACCTCCTACTCGGATTATTAGAGAAATTTCTGATTGTAAAGGCTATAATTTTATTATTTATTGAAGAGGTTAGTAACTATTGCCAATTGATAATACAATAGTTGGTTTCTGTATGTATTGCCCAGTGGAAAAAGGATTACGTTCTCATGGTTGCTTATTTATATGAATCTTCGGAACAGTTTTAAATGCTAAAATTTCCTTTCTATTTCTTTGAATGAAGCGCCATCCTTATTTTCGCCGTAATCACTTAAAACAAACCGTTTACTAAAATAATTTAATTATGTGGAAATTCTCCAATTCCCCTATCGGACGATTCAGATTAATAGCCATCACTGAAGGGATTTCTTATATAGTGCTATTGTTTATTGCCATGCCTATAAAATATTTTGCCGGCTTTCCGGACGCGGTTAAATATACCGGCTGGGTGCATGGATTACTTTTTATGCTTTATTTATTGGGGCTAATTAGCGCCAAGATAAATTTGAACTGGGGGTTTAAGAAAACATTTATTGCTTTCCTTGCTTCCCTTATACCTTTTGGTACATTTGTTTTAGACGTATCGCTTCGCAAAGAAGAAAGCCTTTTGTTACAGAAAGCAAAATAAAAAAACGGTCTTTCTTTGTGTAAGAGTGCTAACTGTTTGAATTCAGCGGAATCAAATTTCCGGGCGGACCGGATTAAAAAATGGGGTTGTAAAAAACAACCCCATTAATGAATCGGTTTCTCAATAACAGGATTTATACTTTTTCAAACAAAATTATACGAAGAAATAAACGTTTAGGAAAACCTTTCTTTAATCTGCAGAACAATTAACCCTACCGATTATTTCAATTGTTTGTTGAATTTTTTTTTCAGATGGAACAGACGAGAAGCTTAGATGTAAGTCATAAAAGAGGGCATGTTAAAAGTATTACCATATCTCCAATATTCAATACTTATTTAGAGATTTAGTAATTATTTCAGAAAACAGCAATATTTTGAAAAATATGTTTTAAAAAGGGGAATCAATCCCTGTTTCTAAAAAGGATAATCAATTCCAATGGTGGCGCTAAAATTTTCATAACGCCATTCGCGGTTAGCGGTGGATGATCCGAACAAATGTTTAAAATTAATTTCAGGAATTTGCCAGCCATCATCTTTTAAAATGTTGGGCCGCTTGAACCTGAATCCTACATCGAACCTCAGTAAAAAATAAGTAAAATCAAACCGGAAGCCTACTCCCGACGACACGCCTAATTGTTTATACAGATTTTTAAATTGAAATTGTGTGGTATCGGGCAAGCCGTCAGGCCGCGTGTTTTTAAAATTCCAGATATTACCCACATCTGCAAAAAGAGCCATTTTAAAAAGAATGGCGTTGGAAAACATGGGCGCTACATTAAAGCGGTATTCTGTATTCCCTTCCAGTTGAATATCTCCCGTGCGGTCGTTGAATCGTGCGCCCGATACCTGGTAGGGCGCCAGCTTTTGGCCACCTATGCCTATGCCTCTTACGGGCCACCCGCGCATACTGTTGGGGCCGCCTCCAAAATATTGTTTGAAGAAAGGAAGCGTGGTATCGCTTTTTGATAAGGGAATTCCTACGCCTGCAAAGGCGCGAAAAGCAATCGCCGATTTGGGATGGTTGATTGTGTAAGTGTATTCGATGTCGCCTTTAATAAATTCTTTTAAATATTTATTGAAAAAATTACCGGTTTGTGTATTGCGGTTTTTTTGTTTTAACAAGTCCCATATCAAACCGGACTCTTCTACATTCACTTTTAAATTGGTAAATAACTTCGGATTTTTTGGATTAGCGTGTGCCAGGTTGTAGCTGACACTGGAACCCATCACCAGCGCCGTGTTGAATGAATAGCGCAGGAAGGGATTTTCTGCCAATGTCTGATCAAAACTCGCCGACCTGTTGTACAGCCGGTGATAATCGAAATTAAATAACTTAATGCTCCATAAATGTTTTGTACTGTTGGTAAAATTGTAGCCGAAGCTGGTAGTAATTATTTGCTGGTTAAAAAAATCTATCCTGTTGATCAGCGAAATATTGGTATTGATAAAAGACTGTTTGGTGATCAGACTTTTATTATTATAAACGCTGAATGGGAAAATGAATTGGGGAAACAATAAATTATTAGAATAAGTTACTTCATTGGAATTAATAAAAGTGCCGCTGCTATTTCTATGGGAGGTGTTGAATTCAACGCCTACTTTTACGGCATTGGTCATGCGTATCGCTGACCGGGAAAGGTTTCTGTCGGTAACAGATAAATTGGCGGATAGCCCTAAAAGGTTCCCCGCAGAAGAAGAGGCAAGATTGCTGGTGCTGCTGTTGGCAGAATAACTCATTTCAATATTTCCTTCAAAACCATATCTTTTTAAAGGAATTAATTTTATCACCATATCCAGGAGGTTGGTATCCTTTTGTTCAATAATTTCAATAGTGGGACTTTCCCATACGCCCACTTTATAAAAATCATTAGAAGTTTTAAAATACTCATCCTGGCGAAATACATTTCCTTTTTTCATGGAAAGATTGGTTCTTAATAAATTATACCTGAAACGTTTTTGATGAAATTTGGCGGTATAACTTTTAAAAATACGCTCACTCAAAGAAGAGTCTGTATATTGATCGCCGGGAACATAATCGGGCATCACATAAATATTGTTGATGTAATATTTTTGAAGATTGCTGCTGTCCGGAGAATTATTCAATTGAAATCCGAGCCTGATAGTGGGCTTGTTTCTTTTTTCATTGGCCTCAGCAAGTAAACGTAATTGCTCAAACGGATCCTCCGAAACACTTGTCAGCGCTTCAATTGACGTATCACCGGTAACCCGTATTTCATCAGCCGTAAATTTATAATAGCCATTATTTCTGTATAGATTTACGAGCCGGTTCGTTTCCTGTGTTATGGCGCTTTTTGAAACCGGGGTGTTTTCCTGCAAAAAAGATTCTTTCTTTGTTGAAACAGCCAGTTCTTCCAGTTCAGGACGGTCAAAGAGGTAAGCCAGCGTATCAATCAGTGTCCGCTTTCCTGTAGTTACTTCATAGTTGGTAATGATCCTTTCCTGCGATCCTTTTTTTCGGAAGATGGTATCGAAAGAATAACTGACCGCCGGATTATAATACCCAATGTTTACCAATGAAGTGCGCATGTTGGAAGCAGATTGGATAATGGCATTCGTATCAAAAACAGGAGGCCGGGTAATGTAATGTAGAATAAACGCAACGTCTTTTATCTTCACCTTCGCACTGTCATCTATTTGGGTATTCAACCTGGATTTGATGGCGACTTTTTCATCACTGCCAGCGCCTTCAGCCGTGAGGCTAATATTATTTTTAAAAATGAAAGGAGTATTTTTTTGATATTTTCGTATAAATGTAAAACCGGAATATTTTTTTGAAGTGGAGCAACCCGATAAAAATAGAATAGCCATCACTGCAACAAAAAATAAGTACACCGGTATTTTATCAGGGATATTTCCTTTCATAATTTAGCACCATGTTGACCAAAAAGATTGTCAAATATATTCAAAGTTTAAACCACAAAAAATTCAGAGATGAAGAGAGCGCTTTTGTGGCCGAAGGACCAAAGGTGGTTAGCGAGTTTCTTTTATCAAAAAAGTTTGTGTGTACTATTCTTTGTGCGGAAAAAGAATGGCTTTTGGAAAATGAAAGTTTGTTGAACTCTGTTCTTTCCGGAGAGATATTTGAAACAGATGAGCATTGGCTGCAAAGAATATCCTTTTTGAAAACGCCACACAAAGTAGTGGCGGTTTTTAAACAAATTGGTGCCCCATCAAAAGCTGTTCTTGCCAATAAATTAAGTTTAATGCTTGATGATATTCAGGACCCGGGAAATATGGGAACCATCATCCGTATTGCAGATTGGTTCGCCATTGAAAATATCATCTGTAGTAAAAATTGTGTCGATTGTTATAATCCGAAAGTAGTGCAATCTACTATGGGAAGCCTTTGCCGCGTAAATATTATTGATACCGATCTTATTTTATTTATTGAAAAAAATAAAGGAATCCCTATGTATGCGGCTGCTTTATCAGGCACTTCAATTTTTAAAATGGGAAGAATAGAGGAGGGGATTATTTTAGTAGGAAATGAGTCGAAGGGAGTTCATGAAGCTCTTTTAAATTCTGTTTCAGAAAAGATCACTATTCCACGTTTTGGCCATGCTGAATCATTGAATGCTGCAGTGGCCACAGGAATTATTCTTTCACATTTCAAAAGAGGTTAAAAAAAATTATTGCTAACACAATGCCAGCATTATGAATCCTGTTACCACTATTGAAGAAGTAATTACTCAATTAGACACCATCATTGAATGGAGCCTGGCACGTAAAAGCCGTGTTGGATATTTTGCAACTTTATACCGGCGTATGACGGTTGCCGTGCAGCAGGGCATTATCAATAACAATTTTGAGGATGGAAAAAGAATGGAACAACTCGATGTTATTTTTGCGAAAAAATATTTCACCGCCTGGGATGCTTATGTAAATCAACAACCTTTTTCCCGCGCGTGGGGAAATGTATTTAATGCCTGCCAAAATCCGCGCTTAGTTGTTTTGCAACACCTTGTACTGGGAATTAATACGCACATTAATTTTGACCTTTGCGTTGCCGCTGCGGAGTGCTGTCCCGGAGACAAAATTTATAGCTTGCAAAATAATTTTGAAAAAATTAATCAAATAATAGAAGCGCAATCTCAACTTGTACAAAGTACGCTGGGCAACATTTTTCCGCCTTTAAAATTGCTTACTAATATCAGCAATAATGAAGAAAAAGCGGTTCTTAATTTCAGCATTGGCGCGGCCAGAAAATGCTCTTGGGCAAATGCGATAGTTTTAGCGAATTCCGCTGATTCTTTGAAGAATACACACCTCTCCCAGATAGAAAACATGGTAGTGAAACTTGGCAGTAAGGTAACTGATCCCGGAATTTGGATAAACTTCCTTTTGAAGCCGGTGAAATGGATGGAGAATCCTGACGTTGATAAATTGATAGGGTTGCTTAAAAATTAGAGCACCTGCTGAGCTTTATTATTTCATTAGGAAGAACTCTGCTATTTCTATTTAAGCGTTTATGCATTGCCGTATATTAAGGATTCATTGTTATAAAAAGAAAATCACTTTTTTTACTTTGCTGATTGTAATATTTTGTATTGTGATGAAAATTATAAAAAAACAATTCCCCGCTGGTGTTCTTACCTGTTCAATACTAAATAAAGACTTGCTGCAAATGCAGCACCTATAACCGGACCAATGACAGGGATCCATGAATATTGCCAATCACTTTTGTTTTTATCTTTAATGGGAAGTAATGAATAGATGATTCTCGGCCCCAGATCTCTTGCAGGATTGATGGCGTATCCGGTAGTTCCGCCCAGAGAAAGCCCGATTGACCATACAATAAAAG
>JBDSOE010000253.1:0-9231 GCA_039915005.1 Ginsengibacter sp. | reverse complement strand
ATCGAAGGCAACTTCCTGGGAAATATCGGGAAATGAATTGCTACTTAAAAACGAAAGCGCCGCGGTGGCTACATTAAAACCGGTAATGCGGTCTTCAACAGAAGACGCGCGGCTGAACGGTACCTGGGAATTGAATTACATTTCCGGATCGCGGATTGCCTTTGAGGGTTTATTCCCTAATAAAAAACCTACCATCATTTTTAATTTGCCCGGTACCGAAGTAAACGGCAATAGCAGTTGTAACGGATACAGCACTAATGCAAAAGTGGATGGCCACAAAATGAGCTTTGGAGTTATTGCTGCCACTATGATAGCTTGTGAAGGCAATGGGGAATCAGATTATTTTAAAACATTGAAAACAGTTTCTTCGTACAGCATCAGCGACGATAACAATGTACTTACGATGATGGTGGGAGATATTGCCGTGATGCGTTTTGCCCGGAAGCCATCCACTGCTAAAGTAGTGGACGGGCACAATAGCAGGCAATCATTAGATTGGGCAGGAAGCTATCGTGGTATATTGCCATGTGCGGATTGTGAAGGAATTGAAACGGTGATAGACCTGCGAAATGACCTTAGCTTTCAAATCAGGAGAACCTATCTTGGTAAAAAAGAGGCCACCTTTTATTCAAAGGGATCTTTTACGTGGAATGAGGATGGGAACACGATTACTTTTCAGGAAGATGGAAACGCATCAAGTTTCCTGGTAGGCGAGAATAAACTTTTCCAGTTAGACAAAGAGGGTAATCGTATTACCGGGTCGCTTGCCAATTATTACGTATTAACCATGAATACGCCTGTTATTACTGAGAAGTATTGGAAACTTACTGAAATCAATGGCAAGCCGGTTCCCAAAGAAGGAAATAACCACGAACCGCATATTATAATAAGGACAGAAGGCAATAGGGTTACGGGCAATGGGGGTTGCAACAGTTTCAGTGGTAGCTATAAATTAAAGGATCATGGCCACATCACTTTTTCTAAAATCATT
This sequence comes from Ginsengibacter sp., assembly GCA_039915005.1. GTDB lineage: Bacteria > Bacteroidota > Bacteroidia > Chitinophagales > Chitinophagaceae > Ginsengibacter. The sequence continues at coordinate 8,240 of JBDSOE010000253.1, read as the reverse complement.
TCTACAAAAATGGCTTGTCCTGGTTTGGAAACAGAAGCACAATTGTTTAAAATATTAGAGACTGTTGATAGCTATATCCTCAAAGAAGATACGTTGATTCTGAACAAGGCAAGAATGGCTGCGTTAGCAAGGTTTGAAGCGGTGTATCTGAAATAAATATTTTACAGTGGCAGTTTAAATTTATAAATGCCCCAGGCGGTGAGTATAACCGAGAAGAAGGGTGGCGGCGCCGGTATTATTTTTCCCGTTGGCTGATCCTTTTTGGATATTGACAAATCCGTAATTGCCACCGGCTTCTACAAATATTTTACTCACCCGGCTGTTCCCCATTACATAAGCCAGACCGATATTTCCATCCACACCGAAATTGGCTGTGTGCAGTTTATCTTTGATATCCGTGGTTTTATCGAATGACTGGGAACCAACGGGCAATGTTTGCTGGCCGGCGGGGTCCATGTGTATATCACTGTTTCCTTTGGTAACCTGTTTGGCAGTTAATAAAAATCCTACGAAAGGCCCTGCTGCCACAGAAAATCTGAGATGGGCTTGTGGCCGGGGACCCCAACCCAACTTGGCAAGTACTGGAACTCTCAGGTAATTGAGCCTGGCTTCGCTTTTATAATCGGCATATAAATACGGAGGAACTTGCATTTGCTGTTGTTGAAAATAGCCTGCAAGTTCGGGAGGGGGTGTAAATGCCTGTAATCCATTCTTTTTTCCTCCCTGCGAAGAATAAACTATTTTTCCTTCAAGAGAAAATAGTTTTGATACAGAGTATTCACCCGTCAATCCAAACTCCGGCCCAAGACGTGAGCTATACCCCGAGTTAAGTGGATTATTTTGAGATCCGGCAGTAGTCAGATTGGGAATACTGATTCCGCCAGCGATGCCTGCTTCAAACTGTGCCTGGGCAGTAAAGGAGGCACCTGCAAAGAATAAAAATAAAATCGGAATACCTGATTTGATCTTCATACAAATGATCTTTAATAAATAGATAATGCATAGCCATCCGCTACTTGTACATAAATAATAGTACTAACTATTTTCCAATCCTATACAATCTACCCTGGTCGGTAACGGCATAGAGGGCGCCGTCTTTGCCCTGTGTTATATCTCTGAAACGCTGCGATTCACCGACAAGCAGTCTTTCTTCACCCACTACTTTATCATTTTTTATTACTAATCTGGCTATGTGCATGCCACTTAATGCTGATACAAATAAATTGTTTTTCCATTCAGGAATGGCATCGCTGCTACAGAAGGTGATACCGCTGGGTGATATTACCGGGTCGTAATAATACACAGGTTGTTCCATTCCTTCTTTCTGTTGAATGCCTTCTCCCACTTTGGGCCCCGCATATTCAATTCCGTAAGTAATAGTAGGCCACCCATAATCTTTTCCGGGCTTAATAAGATTTACCTCATCACCACCCCTTGGACCAAACTCTGTTTCCCAAAGGTCTCCGGTAGCTGGGTTGAGTGCAAGACCCTGCACATTTCTATGGCCATAAGAGTAGAGTTCTGGCCGGGCATCCGTTCTGTTTTCGAAGGGATTGCCGGGCGCTGCTTTTCCGTCGGTTGTTATGCGGATGATTTTGCCGAGCGAGGAATTCAGGAATTGAGCCTGTGGCCTTGTTTCCAAATCAGAACGCTCGCCGGTACTGAATATGATATTTCCTGTTTTATCAAAAAGAATACGGCCACCATAATGAAGATTGCTATTGTGTGCCGGAGTGGCCCGGTAAATAACTTGTGCATTCTCAATAGTCTTTTCATCGGCTGATAGCTTCCCCTTTGCCACAGCCGTAAGGTTTCCATCGGGATTGCTTTGAGAAAACACCCAATAAACCATTCGGTTATTGCTAAAAGAAGGATCAATCGTTACGCCTAATAAACCGCCCTGTCCTTTGGAATTTACGGTAGGTATATTGGTGAAGGGGTCGCTTAGTTTTCCATCCAGCGATGCAATGCGCATAGTGCCTCCCTTTTCGGTAATTATAAACCTGCCGTCTGGAAGGGTGGTGATGCCCCAGGGTTGCTTCAATCCTTCACTGAGTACTTTAAACTCGAAGGCAGCAGTTGTTTTGACGCCGCCAATCCGGGTTTGTCCCGCAAAAGCAGGCTTGTAATCACTGTTTGGCGCTTTAGTTTCAACGGGCGCCAGGGTTGAATCTGAATCTACAACTATGGCGTTTTTGTGGGTGGACGGACTGCAGGATAAAACCATTGCGGTAATACCGTAAATGAATCCAAACAAAACTATTTTCATAAAAAGGTATTATTAAGGGTTAAAGAAAGAGTAAATTTAACTAATTTTCTCTAAGCATAAACCCGTACTTTAGATAGGGTGCAATTCAATCTGCCGCAAGCTTTGCAAGATTTTGAAATGTATCCTTTTGAACTTATAGTATTGCACCTTAAACATTTTTTATGACAACTCTTATTTATTGTTACGACGCCTACTGTGGCTGGTGTTATGGATTCAGCGAGGTGATTAAAAAAATAAATTCAGAATATAAAAACAAACTGGAGTTCGAAGTGCTTTCCGGTGGAATGATATTGCCTGAAGAACCTGTTTCCATAAGCGCTACCGCAAAATATATAGAGCAGGAATATAAAAGAGTTGAAGAATTGACCAATGCAAAATTTGGTGAAGATTATCTTTGGCACCTTCAACACCCGGATCAAAGTGACTGGTTTCCCCATTCAGAAAAGCCCGCCATTGCTTTGTGTGTTTTCAAAGATTATTATCCGGACCAGCAGGTAAGTTTTGCGGCTGATTTGCAGTATGCGCTTCACTTTGAAGGCCGAGACCTTACCGATGATGAAGCCTATCGTTTATTACTGTATAAATACAATATTCCGGCTGAAGAATTTTATGAAAAACTAAATGATGAGGAATATAAAGAGCAGGCGTATTATGAATTTGCTTTGTGTAAGCAACTAAAAGTTACTGCTTTTCCTGCGGCGTTTATTCAGTTAAGCGATGTTAAATTTTATATGGTAGTGCAGGGCTATACTGATTTTGAAACCCTGAATGCGCGGATACAAAATGTATTGAATGAAAATAACATTGCGGTATAATAAAACCAGGGTTAGTAAAGTGAGAGACTTCCGGATGTATTTAAACCGCCTCTTCCACCATCATATTCATTTTCATTTGCTTCAAAAATTGATGCAAATCTTTCATCGTTTGGATATCGCGTACAATTAAAATCCCATTTCTTCCTACTTGTTTAAGTTTCGCTTTATTGGTTTTGGTCTGAATAAAATCCAGTATCCTTTCAAAAGTTTTGCTGGTGAAATAGGGAGATTCCGGGTTGGCAACGAAGAAGCATTTCAATACTTCATGTTTAAGGATCATTCTTTCAAAACCAAGATCCACAGCTATTCTCCTGCAACGGACGGTTGTAAAAAGATACTCAGCTTCAGGAGGCAGTGCTCCAAAACGGTCAATCATTTCTTTGTGCAGTTCTTCCAGATCCTTTTCATTTTCACAATGATCCAATCGTGAGTAAAGACTTAACCTTTCGGTAATACTTTCCACATAATCATCAGGAATTAAAATTTCCAGGTCGGTATCAACGGTACAATCTGAAACAAAATCATCCTGCTTTTGAATCTCTTCTTTGAAGAGTTCTTTAAAATCTTTTCTCTTCAATTCGCGAATGGCTTCATCCAGAATTTTCTGGTACATTTCAAAGCCGATTTCTGCAATGAAGCCGCTTTGTTCGCCTCCAAGCATATTACCCGCGCCACGTATGTCAAGGTCGCGCATCGCAATCTGGAAGCCACTTCCAAGGTCGCTGTATTGTTCTAATGTGGTTAATCTTTTTCGACTGTCGGTGGTGAGCGTACTCATTGGCGGAGCTAACAAGTAACAGAATGCTTTTTTGTTACTTCGTCCCACTCTTCCGCGAAGCTGGTGCAGATCGCTTAACCCAAAATGATGCGCATTATTTACGATGATCGTATTTACATTGGGAATGTCAACGCCACTCTCAATAATGTTGGTACAGATAAGCACATCATATTTGTGATCAATAAAATCAAGAACCGTTTTTTCAAGTTGAGCGCCTTCCAATTGCCCGTGTGCATAAGCAATGCTCAGATCGGGACACAAACCTTGTAACAGGTTTTTCATTTCCAGCAAACCGTTTACCCTGTTGTGTATGAAGAAAACCTGGCCACCTCTTTCCACTTCATAATAGATCACTTCCCTTATAAAATCCTGGTTGAAAACATGTACTTCCGTTTGTATCGGCTGCCGGTTGGGCGGGGGCGTATTGATGATGCTCAAATCCCTGGCGCCCTTCAAACTGAATTGCAAAGTTCTTGGAATGGGCGTTGCGGTTAGCGTTAGGGAATCAACGGTGGTGCGCAACTGTTTTAATTTTTCTTTTGCCGACACGCCAAATTTTTGCTCTTCATCAATCACCATTAAACCCAGGTCTTTGAATTTTACTTCTTTGCCCAGCAGAGAATGAGTTCCAATGATGATATCAATTTTTCCTTCCTGTAATTTTTGTAAAGTTTCTTTCTTTTCTTTTGATGTTTTAAAACGATTGATGTAATCAACCTTTACGGGAAAATCGCTCAATCTTTCTTTGAATGTTTTATAATGCTGATAGGCAAGTATTGTGGTAGGAACCAATACAGCGGCCTGTTTGCCGTCGAGGCATGTTTTAAATGCAGCCCTTATGGCTACTTCTGTTTTGCCAAAACCTACATCGCCGCAAACTAATCTGTCCATTGGCGAATCCTTTTCCATATCATGCTTTACATCTATTACTGCTTTGCTTTGGTCGGGCGTGTCTTCGTAAATAAATGACGCTTCCAGTTCTGTTTGCATGTAATTATCCGGCGCATGGGCAAAGCCTTTCTGGCTTTTTCTCTGTGCGTATAATTTTATCAGATCAGTGGCAATATCTTTTACTTGTTTCTTTGTTTTGTCTTTTAATTTATTCCAGACATCGCTACCTAATTTATTCATCTTAGGAATGGTTCCTTCCTTACCGCTGTATTTACTTATTTTATGAAGCGAAGATATATTTACATACAAAAGGTCTTTGTCTTTATAAACAATTCTTACTGCTTCCTGCAAAACACCATTCGTCTGAATTTTTTCCAAACCGCTATATACGCCCACACCGTGATCTATATGAGTAACATAATCGCCGGGCTGCAGTTCGCGAAGCATCTTTAAGGTGAGCGCTTTGTTTTTGCTGAAAGCCTGTTTTACCCTGTATTTGTGATAGCGTTGAAATATCTCGTGATCGGTATAGCAAACAACTTTCAAATCATGATCAACGAATCCTTCATGAATGGAAACGGGAATGGGCACAAATTGAATATCCGTATCCTGATCCGTGAAAATGGAATGTAGCCTTTCTAATTGTTTGGGGTTTTCAGCAAAAATAAAAATGTTGTATTTCTTCGATTCATAATTTTTTAAATCCCCGATCAATAATTTGAATTGCCTGTTGAACGCGGGTTGTTGCTGTATGAAAAAATGAATCTTATTTTCTTTGGCAAAATAAGTTTTATTGCCAAACTCAATGACAGCACGCTCTTTAATTTGATTTTCCAAAACAGAAGCGTTCACAAAATCACTTAATAAAATATCTTTCTTTTCATTTAATTCGTCTTGATCTTCCTGCCGGCTGCTGATAGGTCTCCGCTGGTTGCTCAAACCTAATTGCTGATTGCTGATTGCTGATTGCTCTGAACTGATAGCTTCCTCCACATCTTCAAATTCCTGCTGAATCTTATCTTTTATAAATTCCCAATCCTCACACCAAACCATGGTATTATCAGGCAAAAAATTAAGTAAGGAAACTTTTTCGCCGCTGGCAAATTGTGTTTCTACGTTTGGAATAATTTTTATTTCTGAAAGTTTGCGTTCGCTCAATTGGGTTTCAGGGTCAAACAATCGGATGCTGTCAATCTCGTTTCCAAATAATTCTATACGATAAGGTTTTTCATTTCCGTATGAATAAATATCCAGGATGCCACCGCGAACAGCAAACTGCCCCGGCTCATACACAAAATCACTTCTGCTGAAACCATGATTCACAAAGCGCGCCAGCAGTTCATCTACTCTTATGTTTTCGCCTTTTTTAAAATGAATAATATTTTCAGTAAGTGATTTTGATAAAACGACCTTTTCAAAAAGTGCTTCCGGATAAGTAACGATTACTTTTTTATTTCCCCCCAAACTTATTTTGGTGAGCGCTTCTGTACGTAGCATTACATGGCTACTGTTGAGCTGACGAAAATTCTTTTTTGTTTTAAAAGAAGATGGAAAATAAAAAATGTCCAAAGCGCCGGTGATATTTTCAATTGTATTTTGGAAATAAGCCGCTTCTTCAGCGTCTCTTAAAATAACAAGATGATTGAGCCGTGAGGTATTGGAATGATTGAAAACTGCTGAAAAAACAAATTGTGAGGCGCTGCCATGAAGCCCTGAAAGATGGATGTGCTGCGGTTCGGGCAATAGGATCCTGTCCGCAATTGAAAAAATGCGGGAATCATTAGCGTAACTGTTCATCAACACATCAAGATTCATTCATCTTCCTTTTCTAAAGGGTGCGAAGGTAAGATTTGTTTTTTTTAATTTGAGGAGGTTTAGGGGATTGTTAATCTTTTATAACTTCTCATTGTATATTTAATTTCTCATTCAAGATTTCCTTTGTATTTTCCCTGAAATTATTTCCATGGCACTCGAACCCTGGCGCACCGGAACTGTTATTAAAATTGTAGATGAAACCTACAATACCAAACGGTATTTTATTCAGGTGAATGAAGGGGAATCTTTTAATTTCAAAGCGGGGCAGTTTGTAACACTTGACCTTCCTATACATGAACAAAAAAATAAAAGATGGCGCAGTTATTCCATTGCAAGTTGGCCTGATGAATCGAACGTGTTTGAATTATTAATCGTATTATTGGAAGGTGGTGCTGGCAGTACCTATTTATTCAATGAGGTACAAATTGGCTCTGAGCTTCTATTTCGTGGGCCACAGGGAGTTTTTGTGTTGCCGGAAAATATTGAAAAAGACCTGTTTTTTATTTGCACCGGTACTGGCATTGCACCATTCAGAAGTATGCTTCATTCTATCAAATTGCATAATATTTCTTATAAAAATTTGTACCTGATATATGGTTGCCGTACGCAAAAAGATTTGCTATATTTTGATGAAATAAAGGCATTGGAAAGCCAATTAAAAGATTTCAGTTTTATGCCCACACTCAGCCGCGAAACCTGGGATGGGCACACGGGTTATGTGCACAGCTTGTATGAGGAAATTTGTAAGAAAAACAATGAGGCGTGCGAGAGTTTAGAAAATTTAAAACCTGCAGGATTTTATTTATGCGGCTGGAAATTTATGATTGACGATGCAAGAAAAAAGATTGTGGAATTGGGATATGACCGAAAGTGTATTCATCTTGAACTGTATGGATAAATATTAAAATTAAAATTCGCAATCTTGGTTTATTTTCTATGATTTTAAATCTTTGTTTTTTATTTCCTATAAGATTTTTAAATTAAAAACTTGTCCTGATTTATAAATTTAATAATCAAAATTATGAGAAGAACTCACACCCGTGCTATGGCCATTTCATTTTTCGTGATTGCTATTTCATTCTTTAATTTTACCAGTTTAACGGGAACCGAATGTATTAGGGCCATACATGTAGCTACGCTTTTAGTTTGCGGAATGGGAATTGGGGTATTTTTGATAAATGCGTTTGGATATTTTAGGCAAAAAAGAAGTTAGAAAAAATAGAAACCAATAAAAGTCGGGTTTCTGTTTTAGTTAGCAATTGAGGATTAAAGACTAACTTTTACATCTGCGGATGGCAATTCTAAAATATAAAACGGTTGAATAATTAGTACCACAAGTATCACTACTTTCCCCCTCTTCTCACCTCCTTTACTTATTTATTGCCATTAATAAAACAGTCGCATAAGCGGCAATCCCCTCTTCGCGGCCCACAAATCCCATCCTTTCCGACGTAGTGGCTTTTACAGAAATAGCATTTTCATCTATCTCCAAAATTGAGGCAATTGCTTTTCTCATTTGCGGAGCGTAAGGTTTTATTTTCGGATGTTCGAGGCAAATGGTAGCATCTATATTTCCGATTTCGTATCCGGCATTTTTTATAAGCTCATCCGTTTTTTTTAATAAAATTTTACTGTCAATATTTTTATAAAAATCATCCGTATCGGGAAAATG
>JBDSOE010000217.1:0-33838 GCA_039915005.1 Ginsengibacter sp. | reverse complement strand
GGTTCCAGAACTGGCAGCAAGCTTTTGTCCGGATCAATAAAATGGCTATCGATATACGTTTCCGAAACTTTCAATTGCTGGCGCAGACTTTCGCCTTTACTTTTAGCAGCGCCCAATTTCCACCAGTCAGAACTCTGTCCGCCTGACTGCAGATTTGACCATATCAGAAGTCCGCCGTTATTGACCCATTGCAAAAGTACTTTTGTATCGTTGTTAGAAAGCTTTGCCTGCGGATCCAATAGCAACCAAACCTTTGCATCGTTGGGAATTGCTTTCATCGAATCGGATTGCAATTTCGTTTTAAATCCCTGGCTGTCCAGTAACAGATGCAAACCTTTGCCACCGAGAGGAGTTTTATCTTCAAATCGCGCACGCGGAAGTTTGCTTTCCGGCTGACTGTTGCGCTGCGCCATGATTCCCAAAACCACGACGACGGCAAACAATGCAAATATCCACCAATATGATGAGGCGCGTTTCATGGGCTTGGTAAACGCGACTCCAGCTCGCCATAAGTACTCTGGAATTTAGTCCATTCCGTGTCGTCGCAATCAGCATTTCCATAACGCACGCGATCAAAACGTCGCGTCATTTCCTGCAATGGAATTACCAATTCGGGACGTTTTTTCTCGCGCGATAATAAGGCGATATGTTCCCAATTCGTTCGATTGACATCGTAATGCCAAACGCCGCGTGCGTCCATCAACATCAACATGGAAATATATAAATAGCGCAACGCTTCACGATAATTTCCTTCGCTGGCAAAGCGAGCAGCGCGCTGACGCAATTCTTCAGGCGGCAACAGAAACAATTCTTCATCGCCCATTTCCGTGTCGTCGGGAATAGGTTTCGGACGATTTTTGTAAGCGCGCCAAACTAATAGCAAAGCCGCCAGCAGCGCCAAAACGAGCGCGCTGATGAAAAGTACTTTTAGCCAGGCAAAAGAAGGTTGCGTTGCTGGTTCGCTATGTTTTGGCGCGGGAAATAAATTTGAAATCCATTTTAAAAACTCAATCCACCATAAGCGAAGCTGGCGCATTGCGTTCCACCACCACAAGATTATTGTTATCGAAGAAGCAAAAGATGCGAAAAATGTTACTGCCAACCTGAACTCTTATTTCATAAAGACTGTCGGTATTTTCAAGATGTTTAAAATAAATTTCAGGAATCCGGTCAAGTGTTTCCACGATGTTAAGTGTCCAAAGAATCTTGTTTTAAACCTTCCATGTTTGGAGTTTGTAAAATCCCTGGAAATAATCTTTAAAGAAAAAAAGTTCTCGTTTTATGCCCACAGCACGAAGTTAACGGAAGTAGTCCAATCAGACTACATTAAAAAAAAGTGCTGCCGCCATTGTACCCACACCTCACCTGACATCTCATCCTTCCACCTGACACCTTTTCAAAAGGCACAGTTTATGATGTAATAGTATTATTATGGAAACATTTCATCAGGTAATAAACAGCAAACAACCTGTATTGGTTGATTTTCATGCCACATGGTGTGGACCATGTAAACAAATGGCGCCAGAATTGCAAAGGTTCGCCCAAAACAATTCGGGTAAATTAAGGGTTATAAAAATTGATATTGATAAAAATAAAAATGCTGCGCAGCAATATAATATCCAGGGAGTGCCCACGCTGATCTTATTTAAAGAAGGGAAAGTTTTGTGGAGGCAATCAGGGGCGATGAGCGCTCAGCAGATTTCTAATGGAGTAATTCCCCATCTCTAAAAGGGGTAGATTGGTTTTTATTTCTTTCTTAAAAATTTAATAATGGCAGTAAATACTATAAATGCGGTTTTCAAAAGTGGGATGAATTTTACGGTAGATATTAATGGGCACAAGTTGGAGATAGATACCGACGAAGCCGGTGGCGGCAATAATACCGGCACCAGGCCAAAAGTGCTGATGCTCGCTTCCTTAGCTGGTTGTACAGGTTTTGATATAGTGAGTATTCTAAATAAAATGCGGGTAAAATTTTCTGAATTCTCCATAAAAGTGGATGGCCATTTAACAGAAGCAGAACCAAAAACCTACGATGAGGTGGTTATCAATTATACCATTAAAGTAAATAAAGCCGATGAGTTCAAAGTAGAAAAAGCAGTAAAACTCTCTAAAGAAAAATATTGCGGCGTCAGCAAAATGTTTGAGTCTTTCGCCAAAGTGGGGTTTAAGATAATTTATTTGTAAAAGCCCCTCTCTTCGTTAGCCAATGCAATTGGCGATTCACGATTGACCATTCACCAGTTCCTTATTCTTCCTTCCCCGATAAACCCTCATCATTTGCAATGAGACCGCCAGCAAAATAAGTGCGAATCCATAATAAAATCCCGGTCCCAAGAATTTGTTCTCTTTGAAAATAATAAAAGCCATAATGATTGAATATACGGGCTCAAAATTATAGCTGAGGTTGGTGGTAAATGGAGAAAGATGTTTCAAAGCGTTCAGGCTTAAAACGAAAGCAAACACCGTGCATATCCATGATAAAATTAAGAGCCAGAACCAATCCTCAGGGGTGGGTATAAAATATTGGGCAGGAAAAAAATGCAGGTAAATGGGAAGAATAAAAAAGAGCGCAAGAAACCCGCCTGTCATTTCATATAGTGTTACGGTTGGGGGCGAAATTTTCTCCAACAATGTCTTATTAAAAATCGGGAACAGGCTGGCAAGCATGGCGGAAATAATTCCAAAAATAATTCCCGTCTTAAATTCAGGATAAAAATTGAAAATGAGGTAAATACCTCCTATGGCAAGCAAGCCAAGAAACACTTCTACTACATCAATTCTTCTTCGCCTGATAATGGGTTCAATCAACGCAGTGAAAAAGCCAATGGCCGACAGGCAGGTAACTGAAACGGAAACGTTTGAATATTTGATGCTCCCGTAAAATGCAATCCAATGCAAGGAGATAAGAGCGCCAACTGCAAAAAGTTGCAAGATATTCTTCCTTGAAAGTTTCGTCAACTCTTTTCTAAAAAATAAAATTACTCCTAAAGTAACAGCGCTTATCAACATCCGGTAAGCCACTAAATATCCTTCGTTTAATGTAATGAGTTTTCCTAAAATAGCGGTGAAGCCCGCAAACAATATCGCAATGTGAAGGTGAAAAAAGGCTTTTTTCATGAAGGCCGCAAAATTAGGATTTTAGATTGCAGATTACAAATCCAAAAAAAATCACAGAGCTTCTCTCCTTCTGAAATCTAAACCCGGTAATCACAAACCTAAAAGAGCACTCTACGATTTTTATCGTAAATTAACATTCCTTTTTGTAAAAAAAACTACACGGTTGGAATTGTACCCATCATAGCTTTATATTTGCCCCTGTTTAAATTAAACCCAGACTATGAGCTTTAAACGTATTAACAACATTACAGGATGGGCAATTTTTGTTATTGCCTCCTTTGTTTACCTGTCCACGATGGAAGCTACCGGCAGCTTTTGGGATTGCGGCGAATTTATTTCCAGCGCTTATAAACTTCAAATACCTCATCCACCCGGAGCGCCGCTGTTTATTTTGTTAGCAAGACTTTTCATGATTCCTCTAAGTCCGGATAATGCCGCACTTGGCGCCAACACCATGAGCGCCCTGGCCAGCGCGTTTACCATTCTGTTTTTATTTTGGACTATTACACACTTTGCAAGAAAAATTATTGAAAGCAATAATCCTCATGCCCTCACCGGCACCCAGATTTTTTCTATAATGACCGCGGGGACAGTTGGCGCACTTGCCTACACCTTCAGCGATTCCTTTTGGTACAGCGCCGTGGAAGGCGAAGTTTATGCCATGTCTTCTTTTTTTACTGCCCTGGTATTTTGGGCTGCGCTGAAATGGGAACATGAGGTGAGCATTGAACATGCAAATGGAATTAAAGGCCATTTCACCCGTGCCGACAGATGGCTCATTTTAATTTTTTACCTGATCGGACTTTCTGTAGGCGTGCATTTATTGTGTATCCTTACGATTCCGGCTATAGTAATGATCTATTATTTTAAACGTTACAAAAAAACCAAATGGGGTACTTTCTGGGCCTTTATGGCGGGATGTGCCATCACCGGAATTGTGCAGGTTCCTATGGTTCAATGGACGATTAAACTGGCGGGCCAGTTTGATATCTTATTCAAAAATAGTTTTGGCCTTCCCTTCTTCACAGGCTTTAGTTTTTTCTTTGTGATGATCGGCGTTCTCATTTATTTTATGTTGCAACTGGCAAAGAAAAAAAACTGGAACTTTTTAAAACTTGCCATGTGGAGCTTTGCTTTTGTGTTACTTGGTTTTTCCACTTACTACACCACGCTTATCCGTTCCAATGCAGATCCCGCCATTGACATGTTCAATGTAGATAACCCTGTGAGTCTTGTGGGTTATCTGAGCCGCGAGCAATATGGCGACTGGCCCATTTTAAAAGGGCAGGACTTTACTGCGGAACCATCGGATCAAAAACTAATTGACACCTATGTAAAAGGAAAAGACAAATATGAAAAGAAAGGAAGAAAAGTAGTTACAGAATATGCTCCAGGTGATGTGCATTTCTTTCCACGCATGTGGGACGCCAGTAACGACCAGGGTCACGCAGATTATTATGCAAGCTTTGCGGGTATAGCAAAAGATCCTAAAACCGGCAAATACTATGATAAGCCTACTATGGGCAATAACATCAGTTTTTTCATAAGCTATCAATTCAACTGGATGTACTGGCGTTACTTTATGTGGAATTTTGCCGGAAAACAAAATGATGTACAGGGCATAGATATGGGGAATGTAAGAGACGGAAACTGGATCACGGGTATTCCTTTCTGGGACAACGCACGCCTTGGCGACCAAAGTAAAATGCCCGATAGTCTTAAAAATAATAAAGCCAATAATAAATTATTTGCTCTTCCCTTAATACTTGGAATCCTGGGATTAGTATATCAATACAAAAAAGACAAGAACGATACTTTGGTAGTTGGCCTGTTATTCTTTTTTACCGGCATGGCCATTGTGTTTTACCTCAACCAGGCGGGCAACCAGCCACGTGAAAGGGATTATGCTTATGTAGGCTCGTTCTATGCGTTCGCCATATGGATCGGACTTGGCGTATTTTATGTAAAAGAACTTTTTGAAAAATTCACGAAGACTAAAATGGCTGCTTATGCCGCGGCAGTTGTTTGCGTTCTTGCCGTTCCGGTTATAATGGCCAACCAGGAATGGGATGACCATGACAGGAGCCACAAAGTTTTGGCAAGAGACCTTGCTATAAATTACTTAGAAAGCTGCGCACCCAATGCAATTTTAATAACCTTCGGGGATAACGATACCTATCCGCTTTGGTACGCACAGGAAGTGCAGGGAATAAGAAGAGATATACGAGTGATCAATTCGAGCTTGATGGGAACAGACTGGTACATCAATCAGCTTCGTTATAAAATAAACCAAAGCGCCCCCATTGATGTAATATGGACCCCAGATGAAATATTAGGAAGTAAACGAGACGCTATCTATTTCTTCCCTGATTTGCCGGGGGCTAAAGTAGATCAGAGCCAGCCAATGGATCTTTATACTATGATGAAAGATTATGCAGGCAGCGATAACCCCGCCAGGATGTATCAAAACGGCGACGACTACCTTAATATATTTCCAACTAAAAAAGTGAAAGTTCCTGTAGATATAAACCTGGTAAAACAAAATAATACCGTAAACGCAGGGGATAGCGTGTTAAGTGAAATTGTTTTTGACATTCCGAAAAGCGCTTTAGGTAAAAACGAAAGCGCAATCTTAAATATAATTGCCGCAAACAATTGGAAGCGTCCTATTTATTTTACCTCACCTTATGATGAACTAGGATTTCAACAATACCTGAGAACAGATGGCCTTACCTATAGGCTGGTCCCTGTAAAGAATAGCGAAGTGAACCGAGATTGGGCTTATAACGTTATGATGAACAAATTCCAGTTTGGTAATGCAAATGTTCCGGGCGTTTATTATGATGAAGAAAACAGGAGGCATTTAAACACAATCAGAATGCAATTTGCCCAGGTGGCTAACAACCTTTCAGATCATGGAAGGAAGGAAGACGCAAAAAGGCTACTTGAAAAGGGCGACAAGAATATGCTGCATCAAAACTTTCCTTATGCTTTGGTATCTCGCAGGCAACAGCAAAATCAAATTTCAGGACAATATTTATTGGCCGCTTACAAATCCGGAGATACAGTTCTGGCGGCAAAAATATCGAATGAATTGCGCAAAGACCTGGAGCAGCAAATTACTTATTTCAACAGTCTTGATGAAAATAAGCAAGGCTCACTGGCCTACGACAACCAGATAGTACAGCAGCTTTTGCAACAGATAAATGGCATGGAGCAATATTTTAAAAATCCACAACCTGTATTATCCACTGAAAACGGGAATCCGGCTATTAAAAATAATCCGGCACTAAAGCCTGACTCAGGCGCCAGTAACAAAATGTTACGGGATACGCAGTAAAATATTTTAAAAGAGTTTCAATAAAATCCCGTTGATAAATACAACGGGATTTTTTTGGGGGGGGGAGTTTTCGACCACCTTGATTTGCAAAATCCACTTAATGACTTTTATGCAAAAATCATATAGAATATGGTTCGACAAAATAACTTTTGCTGCTGCAATAATTGACAGATATACTGAAAAAGATAATCGGATGTCTTCAACGTTTTTATTCTCTATGAAAGAGTATAAAAAAAATTTAGGAAAATTAAAAATCAGCTCTTAATTTTCTTCTATCTTTCCTGTATAAAAACAATCCACCGGCAACCAGTACCAATAAAATGCCACCGATAATCCATTTAGAATAGTTACGATTGGGTGGAATCAATATTGGAGAAATATCACCCATAACTATAAGGCCCGCCCAATATTGCGGAGCAAGCATTCTTCCATCGGCGTTTTTGAGATACCTAAGTTTTGCCTGCCGAAGAGCCTCATCTTTGGGTAAGCCATCAAGCAGATTATGATAAAAATGATCCATCAATATAGAACTTGCCTGCTCATCTATTTTCCAAAGGCCCGTCAAAATACTTTCACTGCCGGCATAATTAAATGCATTAGCCAATGATATCATGCCCTCTCCATCCTGATAGCCGGGCTTGCCTGATTCGCAGGCAGTAAGTACAGTAAGATTGGAATTTAGATTACAGTTATAAATTTCATTTACGTACAAAGAATTATCCTCGTCTTTAGAACTCGTATTCTTTGCAAAAATGAGACGGGAAAATTCAGGATGATCATTATCTGATTCTGCGTGAGTGCCAATGTGTATGATTTGATGATTGCCTGCTTTTTCCATAAAAGAATTTTTAGTGGATTGCTCATGTACAAAAGCTTGCCCGTCAAATAACCCGCGGGCTTTTTCTACCAGGCTAATAGAAAAAGGTTGCGGTAATAAAGAAAGATAGTTTTTGTCTCTTTCCGAAGTGTCTTTTATGACAGCACGGTAATTATCTTTCAATTTGTCGAAGAAACCAGGAGCGAAAGCTACGAAACCCCTATCAGGCAAATGGCTGGCATTTTGCTTTTGCAAAACAAATAAACTGTAATGATAAGAAATGGTATGATCAGCCAAAAGGCTTTTGGTGGCAAGTTCTTTGAAGGATTTGATCCGCGTTGGAGTCAATACTTCAAAATTAAAATTGAACAAAATTCCATCAGGGATGATCACCACTTTATTATAACGGATATTTTTTTGGAGCGGCATCCAAAGCTGTTGACAAAGAGAATAAAGAATTTGCGATATTTTGTTAACATCCATTCCATATTTCTGAAATTCTGTAATATTTTTTTCGAGAGAATCTGCCACCAGAGGAATAACTGCTTTCTGACCACGATCTGCTACTAAAGCGTGTAAGTTTTTACCAATAAAAAAATAACGGATAAGAGTGGTTTTTGCCGGAATAGCTGCTTGAATTTCTTCAACCGATTTAAAGATCGAGGCATATTTGAGGTCATAATATTCGGGCTGGCTTTTCTTCAATGATTCCCGGAACTCATCGAGTTTTTCGACCGCCATTAAATAACGATCCATCTTTTTATCATGAGGAAGATTACCCTTCAATGCATCGGTAACATCGCTCTTAAGTTGCTGCTCTCTGAGTATAACACTTTTAGGGACATTCGCAAATTGTAAGGAATCATTCCTTTCTAATCTTGCACGGATGCGGTTATACAAACCCGATTCATGCAGGCTTACCATTCGGTCAATGTAGCCCGGATCAGGGATTTTACTATAAAGATCAAAATTTAATTTCTGTATGAATTCCAAAAGCTTTGCATGATCTGAAACTAAAATGCCAATATCATTGGGATCATTTAAAATGGTTTTTTGCCTCTCCAGAATTTGCAAAGCGGTACTTAATTCATTGAGTAAAGGTTTGAGATTTTCTACACTTTTATCTCCAAGAAGTTCATAATTCGCCTTAACTTTTTGCAAAATAGCTTTAGGTTTTTTCACCTCCATTCTTATCGAATCAAGGATGTTATGGCTCGAACTTATATTGCGGTTTACTACATTCAATCCCCTTTTACTGTAATCAAGTGCTTCACGGTATTTGCCTGATAAAAAGTAAACTTCAGACAGATTCAACAATTGATAAAAAGCAATTAGGGTATTTGGACCCTGCGTCTTCACCACATAATTGTACCCTTTCTGCGCCTTTGCTAAGGCTATTTTATACTGTTGATGATCTGCATAAAATAAAGCGGCATTTCCTAAAAAGTCAAGATAGATAACATCATAGTCGCCCTGTAAAGATTCTTCATACAACCTGTCTGCTTTTTCATAGAAATAAGTTGCCTGCTTTACGTTCTTTTTAAAATCATATAGCAGGGCAAGTGTATTGCAGGCATCAGCCTGCCAGAAAAGGTAATTGACGCCTGAACCGGCAATTCTATTTAATCCCTTATTGAGATATACCAACGCTTTGTCGTAATCTCTTAATGCAAAATATATTTGACCCAATAATATTTGAGAAATAAAAATTGCAGGATTACTTTCTGTTAAGTTTTTTTGTTTTTGTTCATAAGAATATTCGAGCAAGTCCTTTGCTTTTCTCAAATCACCAAGCTCCTTATAAATACCGGCCAGATTATCCGTTGCTTCATACTGGAGAGTGATGGCATTCACCTTTTTGGGATCGGGAGCTTTATCAGCTATAAAGTCATTAAGATTAGTGATGGTAGTTTTTAGGGCTTCAATCGACCTCGTGGTATTACCCTGCAATTGATACAGACCCGATAAATTGTTTAGAAGAATTGCCGGCCTGTAAAATTTATTGACTGGATTTTGCTCCGTTTTTTTAAGTGTTGTTAAAGCATTTTGAAAATAATATAAAGCGCTATCTGTTTTAGAAGAATACCACATAGTGGCTCCCATGGCATTATAGGAGATATATAAAGTAACATAATCAGGCTTTTTATCCGACAACACGTGTTGAATAGCAAGCCTGGCATAGTGTTGAGCCAGTTTTAAATCAGCCATTCGCTGAGCATAGGTAGACAGGTTATTTTCAACAAGAGCCATGTCGTTACCTGTTTTCCCCGGCATTAGTAAGGTATATTTAAGCGCTTGCTGGTTAGCATGGTAACCCTTTTCATTTAATCCTATTGAGCCATAGTATTCACCGGTTTCTATATATACCTGGCGCAGCGTTGCCGGGTTGGATGATAACTTTTTTATTTTCTCAGCAAAGAGTTCCATTTTTTTTATAGACTCCTCTACACCTGAAAGACCCTGGCTTATTCTACCAACATGATAAATGTAAATTACGAGTGAATCTGCCTTTCCTTGCGCAAAATAATTGTTGGTAATTGGTTGAAGTATGGCATCGGCTTTTACGAAATTCTTATTAGCAATTGCCTGGCCCATCTCTGCAATTCCGCGGCTCTGGCTTTTTACAATGAACACATGGGTACTGAGAATAATAAATAACAGGTAATATTTATAAATAGTTGACTTCATGCAAAGCTTAGTAATGGAGCCTTAAAAAAATTAAGGGTTATTTATCTTTTAATTTCAACAATAGCTTTTCCTTATTTTCATGATTCGATTTTTCAATAAAAGAAATGGCTTCTTTTTTCTCATCATTTTTCAACAAGGCTAGGCCGATATACCAACAGGCATCTTTATAGAAATAAGATTCCTGCTGATTAGTAACTATTCTAAAATAATCAATTGCTTTGGCATTCTTATCAAATGCGAGATAAGCGGAGCCCAGGAAATAATTTATAGTATCATTTGCAGGATGAGTTTTTAATAAACTTTCCCAGGCAGAAATAGCTTTTGCATATTCGCCGGTTTTATAATCAATCATGGCACGATCAAATAAATAATTATCTGAAACACTCATGGTTCCTATCAGCCCAGGATCGGGTTTATAATAGGTAGAAAATAATTTTGAATCTGAGGTAGAAGAATTAAAATAAAGTAATGCTCCCAAAGTGGCAATAATAATTACAGAAGCTGCCGCCAGCCATATCCTCATTGAATATATCTTACGGTGTGAGGAAGAAGAATTTTTTTTTACAGAACGAATATCCTGGTGAAACTGCTCCATTTTTTTGTTTAATGAAGCTTCCTGTACGC
Organism: Ginsengibacter sp.; assembly: GCA_039915005.1. Lineage (GTDB taxonomy): Bacteria > Bacteroidota > Bacteroidia > Chitinophagales > Chitinophagaceae > Ginsengibacter. Next base: position 23,249 of record JBDSOE010000217.1, on the reverse strand, counting down.
CTAATAATAAAAGCTGAACTGAATACAATTTTTGCCGCAGTACGGCATCCGCCTCCAGTCTTTTTGTAACCGATTCCTGTTCTGCTATGGGCAATTTTTCCAAAACATATTGCTCAAGCATTTCGAATTCTTCGGGTGTTATGTCAGAATTTGTGTTCAATTTGTTTTTATTTTTTCAATAGCTCTCTGATCTTTTGCAAGCACCGGTATTTATTATTTCTTGCGGTAGCTTCTGTCCAATCAAATTTTGCGGCGATGGTTCTCATGGATTCTTTTTTATAATAATACCGCATCAAAATTTCTTTGCAATTTTTACCAAGTTTGTCAAAGTGTTTTTTTACTTCTTTAATATAATTCTGATCCTCTTCCGACAGTTCATCGTCTTCTCTTTCATCCGCCGATTCTGCGAGCATTACTGTTTTCTTATAATGACCTGACCGCAAATAATCCAGCCATTTGTTCTTTGCAATTCTGAAAAGATATCCTTCCAAAGCATTCTCATATTCAGGATAAAATTTGTCCAGCTGTATATTTCGCCAAACTGCAATAAATGCTTCCTGGTAAATATCTTTTGCATGCTCCACACTACCATTATTCTGTAAAATATATTTTTCTATCTTACAGTAATTATTTTCGTAGAAATTTTTGAGCGCCACATCATCATTTGCCTTAATAGCACTGAATTGGCCCAACTCATCACAGTTATGTTTAAGTAAATTTTGCTGCATTTTTTTCAAATCCGGCAAAAGATATAGAAACTTCCTAATTAATCAAATTTTTTGACAACATTCCAAGGACAATTCCCATAATAAATGGAGTTTTTTATCTTTTATTAAGGAGTTATGTCTCATCCCAAAAAAAGAAAAGCAAAAAATTACTAAAGATTATTTTGAATTAATTTAAAAGAACTTTTCAATCAGCCTCTTTCCTGTCACTAATTATATATCGTTTTATTCATAGAATATCATCAGCCAGTTTAATTATTTATCTGTTTCATTTCCTTCCAACTTTGATCCTGAAAAACAGATGAAGGATCAAAATTAGGATTGTCACTTAATATAAAATTACTTCCATCACTTCTACTCCAGGCATGGTTATAACCGGAATTTAATTCTACTACTCCCGTTCCATCACGATAAGTTTCTACTTCACGTATGGCCTTTATAAAATTGGTGTTAATCCGGTCCTGCGATGCCTGGCTTTTTTCCCAGGTGCGCATGCGCGTATCCATGTCAGCCAGGTTTTGATTTCCCCTGGCTATAGCAGCTTTTCCCATTTGCCGGGTTTGCTCATCCGTTAACCGAATTCTTTCAATATGCCGGGCCTGGCTTTGCCCTCTTGCCTGCTTTGCTATATTATCAATTTCATTTTGCCAGGGCATATTGGTTCTGAAGCTACTCATTATTGTACTCATAATCTTGGATGCCTTTTCATATTCATTGGCAGGATATTTAAATACAATTCTTTTGGTAGTACTCGTCATATAAGATTTATCATAGGTGCCATTATATATATTGGGAATGGTTGCTTCAGAAATCAGAATTCCACAAAGTACAATGCCTTCCGAACCATCTTTCCATTTGACACGGGCACTTATAGCACTCGGATACATTCTTACATCCGAAGCTCCATATTGTCTCAATTCCATTTGGGAGGCTTCTATTTTTTTATTTAATGAACTCAAACCCTCTGTGTTGGGCTTTATCTCTGTAATGGTAGGACCGCCCAATTCCCGGTTTACAAAAACTTGTTTAAAATAATTTTCTGCATCAAGTGGTTGTCCAAATCCCTTTGTTTCATTTTGAGAATTTCGGATTATTTCATTCATCTGAGGGTTAGAGCTATAGGCAAATAAATTAACCGGGAAAACTTCAAGGCTGTATTGGCCATCAGGAGAAGTTGTTTTAAATCTTGTATTAACTCCACCACCCACATCTCCAGGCGAAGCCCACCAAATTTCACCATTACTTTTCCAACCTTTAGGCACCAGCAAACTATAAGCCTCAACCGGTTGAGTGAATGCTATCTTATCTAACACCCTAACTCTTTCCAAAATAGTATAATCCTTTCCCTCAATAAATTTTTGTGCAGAAGAAGTTTTATTACTATTTGCTATTACCACATTGGGATTCTTTTTGACGGGAGCGTTCCTGTTTTGACTATTACAACTTGTGATATTTAGCGTTATTCCCGCAACTAATAGTGTATAAAAAAATGAATGTTTCATAATTAGAAATTTTTGTTTTACCAGGTAAAATGTGGTAATATTTTCCTTCGGATTTTATTTAGCTAAAAGAGAGTTGACGGGGTTAGTAGCTATAATATTATTTCCTTAAATGAGTTCGTAATTCAAATAAAAAATAATTGTTTTAAAGTTATCTGGTATTATATCGGATAACCACACATTATGTCATCATTCGTACTCAATCATTTCAAATTTGGTAACAAGATTTTTTCAAAATATTTCTGTGCAATAAAAATCAGTATCAAATACGCGGGGATTTTCATTTTAATCTTATACAAAAAAAAGAGGCTGCCATTTATAGCAGCCTCGTTTTTAAACCGGTGATTTTTTAAAGTCCGATCGTAACTTTTTGAGTTTTCGAAATTTTTGATCCCTTAACGCTCAGAATATATTGACCCGCAGCCATTCCTTTCAAATTCAGCTGAAGATGGTTGATTCCATTTTTAAGATTGGAATTAAAGCGTTGAACCACTCTCCCGGTAAGATCAATCAATAAAACCTGGGCAGTAGAATTTTCACTGACATTGATAGCAACATTTAAAATGTTTTTTGCAGGAATAGGGTAAACAGAGATCATTGGACGCTCTATTCCGCATTTGCTCCGGAGAATATTACTATAAGTGAATTTGCCATCTTTATCTACTTGCTTTAAACTGTAAAAGCTGTTTTTTGATAATTGATCTACCAACTTATACCGGCTTCTTATGGAACTATTTCCGGCACTAGTAAGCTTTCCCAACACTATCCAATCCGCGCCATTCATGCTTTTTTCAATTTCAAAATGACTGGAATTGGATTCTAAAACTGTCTCCCAACTTAACTCTGTATTAGATCCTGAACATTTAGCTTCAAAGTTTATAAGCGTAACAGGTAAGGCACCTTGTTGAATGATCATTAAACTTCCCGTAGTATTACTATACTTTCCATTATCTGCTTTGATGTCAATTTCGTACCTGCCAATGGTTATAGTATCGGTGAGCGAGGGAGAGCTGAAATTAAAACTAACCTGCACGGAAGCCCCGGGAGCAATATTCCCTACGTAAATAGAATCGGGAGATGTAATATTAAATCCTTCTGTAGGTTCATTAATTTTAAAACTCACTTTCCGCATTTCTTCCGCACCATAATTGGTATAGGTATTAGTAAATGTACCTGGAGTTCCGGGAACGAATTCATGATCAAGGACATAATCCGTCTGACTTAGATAAGCTGGTGCCCCTATACCATTTTGATTGATTAAATCAATAATTCTAACGAATTTATTATAAGTGGAATCATTTAAGATTTTAAGTTCGTTAGCCGTGCTATCGAAAGCAGGTAAATAATTTGCCTTGTTATCCAAATCATTTAAAACAGCATATTGATTTAGAAAAAGAGCATATTTATAATTTGATTGTTTGTTAACAAATGAATCCATCATATTATCTATAAGATTGCCGAATTCGGGAATATAAACGATAGCACTATCTGCCGAAGCCATTAAATTTTTAAAAGCAAGCCTCGTTTCTCTCATATAAATTGAATCGGCCTCCATGAGATTATTAATACTATTTAAATAATCCTCATTGGTAAAACCAGAAGCGCCAATTGTTGCCTGAAATGCAGTCAACATTTCATTATACTTATTTTTACTTTCACGCAATTTTACCGGTTGGTGCTGAGAAGGAGGAAGAGGATCTCTTCTGATACTTCTTTTTTCTCTCCTCTCTAAATAACTAGCTTCTAACCCGTTAATTCCTGATTTATTCAATGTCTTTTTAGATAAACTAATCTGTGGAATTACACCTAAATAATCAACAGCCATAGCACTTCCCAATGCTCCAAATTGCGTAATCTTGGCTGTTTTTGAAACCCCCACAGCAATCACAGCTAAAGGTGCCCCAATAGGTATGGCCCCTAAGGCCATTGTCAACTGAGCTAATTGATCCACTCTATCCGACCATTTAGCCAGAGTATTTAAATCAGCCACGATTTGTTTATAGGAATCCAATGATTCTTTTCCTTGCTTCAATAACGATTCTCCATACGGCGAAACAAGAGCCCCATTCGCTGCAGTATAAGTCAAATCAGATTTAGATTCAACACTTCCGGCACTTGCCAAGGGTACAAATTGACTGTGAATTCCACGGGCGTATACAGTTCGATAGCAAAATCCTCCAATTTCTGTCGAAATAATTTTAGAATATAAATCTATAATATTTTCCATTACGTCGTTCACATTACCGAATTTGAATGCAACTTTCTTATTGATTAACTCTATTACAAAATCGAAAGCCCCGTTCACACCATCATAAGCCGCTTGTGCCAATGGCTGAACTTCCGGAGATAGTGTTAACAACTTAGAACTAAAGTCAAGCATATACAAAAACATATCTCTGAGAGTTTGTATGCTAAGTAATGCCATCTTAATCTGAGCCTCTTGCACTTCTATAGAGGTAGGATGATTGTCCAGTTTTTCCCACTCTTTCAGTTTTTTACTAAAATCATACATACCTTTTAACACCTTTAATACTGCCCAGCCATTGTCCATTCCTTCAATAGCCAATTCAGTTGCATTACCACCCAGATCATAAACTGTTTTTAAATTTGCTAAATAGATCCCCAGATTGTAAACTTTTTTAGCGTGATCTTCTTTTATTCCTGAAGCATCAAAAAATTGATTAAAAGGATCATTGTAATTATTCACATAAAAACCCTTAAACTTACTTGTAACAGGAATAATTGATAGTACCTTATAATTGTAATACCTCGTTTCCATAGAATCTTTAAATAACTTTAATTCCCTGATTAAACTGTCAGGAAAGTATGAAGGTGGTACCTTCGATCGACTCCTTACATCGGTATAGATGTATTTCATTGTCTTCCAATCTCTATTGGTAAATTCTACTTCAACCCTATAGCTTTTGCCTTCTTTCTCCTTGCTGAATTGAAAAAATCCGTTATTATCTGGCTTGATACTTTCAACTTCTTCCAAATTATCGAACAATTTAACCGTAGCCCTATCTGAAATAGGAATTGTTTTAAAACCAGGGGTAGGAGTGGCATCCTTCTTTATTATATCTGTGTAAACATCCAATACCATTCCCTCAATATGATCAGGCTTCACATTCACAAAGGCTACACCTCCACCATCTACTGTAATTAAAATCTTGCCGTTTATTTTGTCGTAAGCAAGCCCGGTTATGTTATTTCCGGGTAAGCCATCTTCGGTAGTATAAAGTTCATAAGAAAGATCATTGGTTGGCCCCAATTGTTGAAAATTAGCGAAACGCTTGTATACAACTAAACCTGCATTGGTCCCAAAATAAACGTTTCCCCACTCATCTTCCGCTATAGCATTCCTGTTAAATTCAATAATGGGCCCACCTTCCGGTAATAAATTCTTGAGTTTTTTTTGAGTCCAGCTTCCAGCTTGCAATACCATTAAACCATCGTAGCGCGTGGTCAGCCATTTATTTCCTTCACTATCAAAAAGTATTGCCCTGGGTTGGCTAAATTGGGATAAAGGAGAATTTGTTTGATTGTATGAAGCTTCTTTACCTTTCGGCTGTCCATCTGGGCTATACCTGACAATTTCAGTCATATCGTAATTATCTCTGACTGCTACCCAAATCTCATTTGTAGAGTTTCCTCCGCTACATTCGGCATAAGGTCTTGAGAGTTGATCCTGAGAAGCAGGTGACAGACGTCTCCAATCCCATCCTGAAGGTTCATAGGAAGAGAATCCTGCTATCGGGACGAAAGGTCTTCCAGCAATTCTTGTAAACTTGGGTGTATAAATAGTGCCAAAAGGGGACATATTCAGCCCGCCCCGAATGATATCTCCTCCTGACTTAGATTTACCTTGTGCAGCGAAAATGAGACTTCCCACATTGCCAGTAGGAAATGTTCTGTTGCTATCTGTAATAACAAGAGAAATCACGTTTCTGGAATAAAGGTATCCCTCTGTCTGGGTACCTGACATACTATAAAAAACCGTACTGTCACGTCTTGCATCTGGAATGTGATTTACTCCCCCTTCTATATGGGAACCGCCCGGACTTTTGTTGCCCGATTGCGCTACCCAAATACCACCAAATCTGTCAGCCTTGATATCGTTAATAAATAAATTGGGAGCCACCGTAGATTTCTTCCAATTATTGTTCGGATCAGTTGATTTTGTATCCAGTCGATAAAGGCCTTCATAAATGGTTCCGGCCCATACTACACCATCACTATTGATATTAATAGCATTGAATCTGTTGGAAGTAAACTCCATTGAATGCGCCTCGCCCAGGCGAAAGACTTCAATTTCAAGAGGTTTTTTAGGTTGCCCCTCAACTATTAAAAAAAATAGCAATGCAGATATTAGGGTAAATAATTTTTTCATGTGCAAATTGATTTAATGGAAAGAAATGTTAAGATTTAATGTAGAAAATAAAACTTCAATCATTTAATCGCAATAATTTCAGGATGTCATCAATAATTCGGATTTTTTTTCTTCACGCTCCCAACGCTAAAAAACACATAGCGTATATACGTGGCCAGCCGGAAATAATTGACGACATCGGTAAGATTTGTAATGTTATTTCCAAATTCCTGGCAACCGCCCAACCTACATAAAAAAAGTATTGATGACATTATTCTTCAAGTACGATTTGGTAATATGGATTACTACTAAATACAATGTAAAATATATTGGTTTAGTAAATTCCGGATAATACTGAGAGGGGATATTTAACCTCTGAAAAAAAATGGCTTATCCCGGTTTAGGAAATATCCGTGAAGAATTGGAGGAATTCTCTTCTGCTCATAAAATCCGGTTGTAGAAATAAATTGAGTAAACAAAATGGTACCTGATTAAAATACTCTAATAGGATGATAGAATCTTTACTAAAAAGGAAAATTGCTTTTTGCCTGATAGGATACCTGCTATTAACAGCCTCTGCATTATGGGCCCAGCCTACCAATGATAATTGTTCCAATGCATCTGTTATCACTATTCCCAATGGTGGATTTGGTGTGGGAAAATTCACTTCTACTACGGATGATATCACACAGGCAACTCTGCAAACGGGAGAAACTTTTGCACCTGCAATATTGGTAGCAGGGCAAAATAGGAAATCGATGTGGTATAAATTTACTATCCCTACTACAAGGGTCATTCGTGTTACGCTGGCGCAACCCGGTACTGGTATCACTGCCGGTGATGCGGGCTTTGCGGTGTATAAGGTAAATACCTGCCTGCCGAAAGTAGAGGATATTTCTTCCAAACTGACACCGATAGGAACGTTTGGGAATACCTTTCATCCCTGCGTAGATTCAGGAATGTATTACGTTCAGGTATCTGCCAATAACAAGGCCAATGGCCTTTTGTATATTGAAGTACAAATATCAGATTCGACCGGGGCTTTGTATGATCACCCAAAAGATGCTTATGATTTTGGAGTTTTAAATACTCCGAATGCTGCAGTCAGTTATCCTATCGGGTGCCATTCCATAGAGGATGCAACAGAAATTTGTGCCTCTTTTCCGGATGCCCTTAAATACCATAAAACTTCCTGGCATACTTTTACCACACCTGCCTATTTTGACTATATTTCTCTTTTGCTAACCAACGCTGTTGGCAAGTATTATGTCAGTTGGATAACCTATTTAAAATTTGGTTATCGCATTTATAAAGGGGATGCTAAAACGACACCTATCGCTTCCCTGGTACCCTTGGGGAGTTGCGATTCTTTAATGACCAATGGACAAAATGCCGGGTTTAAAATGTACAAGTGTAATGACCTGGAACCTAATACCACATATTCCATACAGATTTTTGCACGTGAAGATTTTTTTAATGATATCAGGTTAACTATGTCGGTTGCAGGTTCCAATCCAACTCAGTCACCCACACCCGTCCTAACGCCCTCTAATGATTTTGGAACCATTGTGTCCACGCCGCGGGCAACTAATTATACGCTGACGGATTATTTGGCATGTAACAGCCGCTTCACTGCGTCATCCTGCAGCCCTGCTCTCCCCCACATTAGTATTGATTTCGGGGGTGTAAATTATAACCTAAGCACCTTTTTTACTTTTACCCTTACAGAACCTTCCAACATTCAGTTTCTTGCAAGTTCTATCGCTCCAACTGCTTGCGGGCCACGTCTTGCATTCCGTCTTTTTCAAAAGAAGCTCACTGCCAATTGTGCTGACTTTGATACAGCTAATTTGATGGGTACTTATACCGGATATTACCAGGAATTAGATTGCCTTTGGCCGGGTACCTATACCGTGCAGGTTTTGGGCACGGATGCAACAGCACGCGAGTCAGATTTTAGTTATTCATCAACCTTTTATGGTGCCCGTTGCAGGGCTTCCAATTTGGGAAGCAAAATTTCCTTACAGCTCGAAGTTACACGTCGGGTGGGCATGAATAAATTTTCACTTAGTACACCCGGAGCTTTTGATAGCATTAATAATGTGGGTGGCGTAATGATGCCATTGGAAAACAGAAAACTGTACCGCGCAAAAGCGGATACCTTCGGATGCATTGATACTGTACTTCCACCAGACACAACCTGCAGCCCGCAAAACACAAAAGTGATGTATCGCCAATTTACAGTAGCAGACAGTGGCGTTGTTGAATTAGGTTATATGCAACCCTGGATGCAATATAAATTATACCTGGGAGATGCCAATTCTCTTGCAGCGGCCCAAAATGCCCATACCTATCCAACCCGTATTTCAGGATTGATTCCACAAACTGAATGCATGGAATATGATTGGTATTGTAACAATTATAATACTGTATGTGTAGTACCGGGAACATATACTTTTACCACTTTTAGTGATGAAGCTAAAATCGGTTCTTTAGACCAACCCTCGGTTACATTTTCCCCATTAGTTACCAGGCATTATAGTGCCTCTACCGCCCAGGATATGGGAAGCATATTGGATAGTATTCCTTCTTCGGGCGGAAGTTTTAGAAGTGATATTGATACATTTAGTTGTAAGGATAATGCAGTACTCATTAATGGGTATGTTCCTTGTACTATAAATAAGAAGCCAGCTACCAAAGCGATATACCGGCAGTTCTATCTGAAAGAATCGGCTATGGTAACGATAAAAAACATTGTTACACACGGATATAGTTGTAATGATGCCCCACCTGTACGGACTTTATTTTACGGTAAAGCCACTGATGGGTTATCAGGTCTTACTCCTGTTGGAGGACGATGGGAATGCTTTGCTAATTCAAATTATAAAGATTGTGATCTTTTACCTGTAGGATGGTACACAGTGGTTTCTTATGGTAGCGGCCCCACCTATGATGAGCCAATGAAGAGTTTGAATGAAGGCCGTAAATATGGAAGTTATGTAAACAAAGTAGATTATTTTTCTATTGATGTTACTGTATGTCCTTCGCCAAAATACAATCGTCCTTATAAGGCTTCTGTAAATACAGCCGGGCAACCCCATTTGATTGATTATACAGACAGAGCGGCCAGTTCACCGGCCTATCCCATTACAGATACTTCCTATAATTTGCCTGGAGAAAATTTTAATTGCATAGACGACACCCCCTTCAACCTGCACCCGATTGTTGCCTGCGATACTACTGTTACCAAAGTAGCTTATTGGGTTTTTCGTACCACAAGGGAAACTTACATGGAAATAAGCACCGGCGGTCTATGGGGCACCGTTTATGCATTGGATGTTCGTAAAGATTCTGCTTTATTTCCTACAGCAACTCCCATACAACCATGTGTAAAAGGCTTTACCAAAATACAATTGTGCCGCCTACCGGCTGGTACTTACACTCTCGTGATTTTTGCCGGTTCGTCCTCCGTTTGCAGCGGAGTTACTCCATCCATTTATGTAGACCAGGTAAGAGATTCCCGTTTTGATCACGCCAATAAAGCATATGATTTCGATATTGTTCCTCCAGATAGTTCATGGCATTATGGAAAGGTGGGCGATGTAAATCCGCTACATCCTAACCGGCCTGCCAGTAATGATTTCTTTGCCTGCACCGCCGGTTCACAGCCCACTGATCCTACCAACCCTGTATGCAGCCAGGATAATATTTACAACATGTATGACCCTTCTAATTTTTTTATGTATGAAGGGGTGAAAGGTGGAACTAACATAGTGAGAAGAAATTTATGGTACACATTCGTAGTAAACCAACCGGGAAGAGTATATGTAAAAGTAGATAGTAAAACAAAAGGTAAAGCCAGGCCACATATTTTTGCGGTGTATCAAAGCAATGTAGATGGTTCAATACCTTTTTCACAGGTAGTGAGTAGTGGCCAGGTAGATTCCAGCGTGGCACAAGGGCTCACATTTGTGGCTACCAACCGCACAGGACATTACTGTAATGCAAATCCAAACGGTACCAATTTTTATCGCGACCCGTGCACCCAGTTTTTACCACAGAGGTATTATATTTTGATTGAAGAAAATAATCCTACACCTTACGATTGGGGTACGATGATGCCCAACAACCAGGTAGAAGTAGGCATTATGGTAGACTCAATAAATATCGTGCCTACCAAGTATGATCATTATTACCAGGCTTATGATTTCGGGTCAGTTGGTGCCGGGAAACATGTGGGTGGAACGGATAATTTTTCCTGTGCTACAAGGGATGCCACCGATCCTTTTGTACCGTACTCAGCCAACGGATGTTCAAAAACCCTTTGGTACAAATTTACCAGTACCATGACAGGTAATGTTCGTTACCACATAAAAGTGGGCAATACCGTAAAATATGCACGTGACAATATTCAGCTTTTTTATGAAGCTTCACCCGGCGACTCAACCAGCAAAGGATTGATATACCAGGCTGGAACAAGGGTTACGGGAACTGATGGTACTGATTACGCACAGAATTGTGTATTCCCCGGCACGTGGTATCTCGTGTTGCCGGGTTGTGACCAGATAAATGAATTTGTATTTCCCGAAATAGAGCTGGTGGAACAGGAAGGTGATTTTTGTTCACGCCCGGTAGTGGCCCCAATTAATGGTGCAGGCTCTTCAGTATCATCGGTCGTAATCACCTGTCATACCATTGGTACTGATTACGGAGAATTTAACCCGGAGCTATCCTGTCCTCCGGGAAGTAAAACCAGTGAATACAAATCATCCTGGTTCAGGATCGATATAACGGGCACGGATACACTGGATGTTACCACCTACCTTTCTGAAAATACCAATGTGGATCCGGCAATGATAAAATACCGCATGATGACCGGTGATTGCGGAGCGATGCAGGAGGAAAGTTGCGTGATGGATTCACGAACAAGGAACACATACAAATGCCTGACAGCAGGAAGTTATTACATACAGGTATTTACACCGGCTTTTACTGATCCAAGGTATCCCACCAATCCTGTTACCGGTGATATAAGTCTGAATTTATCTGCAGTCGCTAACGTGGACACCTGCGCACCCATTAAAGATTGTTTCGCCAATGCTAACTTTATTCCTCAATTTGATTGTACCACAGACCAGGCTGTAAGATTTGCGAATTATTCCACTTATGGTTCTTCCATAAAATATGAATGGGATTTTGGATACAACGGACAAACCTCTTCAGCTGTTTCCCCGGCATTTGATTACCCGATTTTAGATGTGGACAAAACCTACCAGGTAACTTTAAAAATCCTCAACTCATCTTGTAATGACAGCGGAATTGTAATTATTCCTGTTACCATTCCTGCAAGACCTAAATTGAACCTCAGCCCTGATACCACTTTTTGCAAGCCCACTTCATACGTTACAATTGACGCCGGTATCAATACCTGGCCGGGCACCACGTTTAGATGGAATTCGGGACAAATTACACCCACGCTTAGTATTTATGCGAATGGAGAAACCCCTCATTGGGTAACGGCCACTTACAACGGATGTAAAATTACTGATACGATACAGGTGAATAAAAACTCCATCCAACCTAAAACTCAAACCGTGGTCATGTGTGATGTTGATTCAGTAATACTAAACTCTAAAAGAAACCAACAGGAATCACATCTTTGGAATACAGGAAGTACTGCCCCCTCTATCTATGCTTACACCGGGGGAATTTATACCAACGCCATCGAATGGCATGGCTGCATAAATGTGGACACATTTAAAGTAATAAAACCAGGTGCAGCACTCGGTAACGATACATCACTATGTTTTAATCAACCTTTTTTACTTGATGTAACAACCAGTGGCGCTACCTATACCTGGCAGGATAACTCAAAGAGTTCAACATTTTCTGCAACAGGGCCAGGGCAATATTCTGTAACAATAAAAATTGGCACCTGCACCATAACAGATACAATTACCCTTTCCGGAAATGTACCTGAAATCAAAAAGGTTATTGCCTCAATTTGTTCCAATCAAAATTATACTTTGCCCTCAGGATTGGTAGTAAATAAAGCCGGAATTTATAAAGATACCATTCGTTATATCACCGGGTGCGATAGCCTTATAACCCAGACTACTCTTTCCATAAATTCAGTTTCAAAAAAAATAGTTGACACTTCCATTTGTGATGGACAAAATTATCAATTGCCTTCAGGCAAAATAGTTACTACAACAGGTTTTTACAATGACACTTTGCGGAGTACTTCAGGATGTGATAGTCTTGTTACTTCATTAAATTTAAAAGTAAATTCTGTTATAAAAAACAGTCTTTCTGCTTCTATTTGTTCGGGAGAAAATTACACATTACCATCAGGCAGGATAGTGACCACAACAGGAATTTTCAATGACACACTTAGGTATCAATCCGGGTGCGACAGCCTCATTACAACAGCAGATATTTCTTTAAAAACCGTTTCTAAAATCAATCAAAGTGCTACGATATGCAATGGGAATAATTATACATTGCCATCTGGAAAAATAGTCAATACAACTGGGATTTACAGTGACACACTCAGGTACACAAATGGATGCGACAGCCTCATTACGCAAATTAATTTAAGGGTAGTTACTTTGACAGAAATTGTATCCAATGAAACTATTTGCGCAGGTCTTTCTTTCACTATGCCGTGGGGCGAAGTAACCAACACATCCGGCATCTACACCAATATTATTAAAAGCACTGGTGGCTGCGATAGCATAAAAAACACCGTAAATGTTTTGGTAAAAAATGTAATCTCACAATCTATTTCACATACGATTTGTGGTGGTGAAAACCTTACACTTCCGTCAGGAAATATTGTTTCACAACCGGGCATTTATTACGATATAATCCGCTATGCCAGTGGCTGCGACAGCCTGATTACTACCGCCAACATTACACTTAATTCCGTTTCTATTGTGAATCAAAATGTAACGATTTGTTCAGGCGATAGTTTTACATTAATTAGTGGTCGTGCTGTGAATACCACCGGTATATACAGTGACACGCTTTCCTATTCTTCCGGTTGTGACAGTTTAATAAGTAACATTAATCTTACTGTAAAAACAGTGACAAATATTGAATCCAATGTTACAATTTGTGAAGGAAAATTGTATGCATTACCATGGGGTCAGGTTGTAAATACCAGCGGTGTTTATGTCAACATTATTAAAAGCATAGGTGGCTGCGATAGCATAAAAAACACGGTAAATGTTTCGATAAAAAATGTGACCAATAATAATATTAATACATCCATTTGTGCAGGCACCAGTTACACACTTCCATCGGGTGCAGTAATTTTTACTCCCGGAATTTACCTCGACACTATCCGGTATATTTCAGGATGTGACAGTCTTATTTCCAAGGTGACCATTCTGATAAACTCTGTAAAAAGAGACAATATAATTAAAACAATTTGTGCAGGAACAACATACACATTGCCCACAGGTATTAGCGTTTCTACTTCAGGCATCTATAATGATACACTACGTTTCAGCACTGGCTGCGACAGCCTGATTACAACGGTGACCCTGAGCGTTAAACATATAACTACACGATTTAGTAATGCATCTATCTGCCAGGGGCAATTTTATACTTTGCCTTCAGGACAAGTCATTAATAAAGCAGGAACTTATTCTGATACGCTTCGGTATGTATCTGGATGCGATAGTGTCATCACCATTTTAAATTTGAAAGTTGTATTGTTGACTGAGTATTTTATTAATCCTTCCATTTGTATTGGTAAAACTTTTAAAATGCCATCGGGTGCTGTTGCAAATGCAACCGGGAATTATACAGATATCATTAAAAGTTTTTCTGGTTGCGACAGCGTTATTACTCATGTTTCATTAACCATCAACAATAACCCGGTAGTTCATTTAAGAAAATCGAATGACATTAGTTGTAATGTTGGATCAGCCACACTTTTTGCCAGCGGCGGAAACCGGTATCAATGGACACCTGCAGAATCATTGAGTAATCCTACTGTCATTAATCCGGTGGCTACACCGTTGGAAACTACATGGTACAAAGTAAGAGCTATCTCTAACCAGAATTGTTTTACAGAGGACAGCATTCAACTGGTAGTGAATAAAGGTGATGCGTCAAACAGTTATTTTTTACCCAATGCCTTTACGCCTAACCGGGACGGACTAAATGATTGTTTTGGAGTAAAAAACTGGGGGGCAGTTTCTAATTTTAAACTGACCATTTATAATCGTTTTGGGAATATCGTATTCAATACCACAGATCCTAAAAAGTGCTGGGACGGTGTATACAAAGGTGCTGCCGTAGACATTGGAGCTTACATTTATCATCTAAATGCTACAACAATTTGTGGAGATATTTATCGAAAAGGAACGGTAATGGTTTTAAGATAAAAGAACCTCTCACTTGTTTCAATTGATAGTTTAACAATACCGTCCATTAAGGATAAAAATTGTACCGTAAATTGCATGATACAAGTTTTATCATGCGCTTTCATCATTTCTCAAAATATGACCCTAACGAAAATAATAAAACCTCTTTCGAGAAGCTGTTAGACATCTTTATGCAATTGCTTACTTACACCAGCGGCGAAGTGGGCGAAGCCTTAAGTTGGCTTACAGAATTAGACAAAGAATATGAGCTTACCAACGACGAATACGGTTTGGGTGATTTCATTGAAGACTTAAAAGACAAAGGATACATAGATGAAAACAAACAAAAAGGTGAAATAAAAATTACTCCGAAAACAGAACAGGGAATAAGGAAGCGTAGCCTTGAAGAAATTTTCGGTAAGTTAAAAAAATCGAGACAAGGAAATCATAACACCTTTAAGCCGGGTGGCGGCGATGAAATAAATCCTGAAACAAGGCCCTTTCAATTTGGCGACACGCTGGAACAAATTGATTTTACCGGCTCTATCCGCAATGCACAGATCAACCATGGAGTGGAAAGTTTTATGATGAATGAAGACGATCTTGAAATTCGTGAAACAGATTTTAAAGCTCAAACTTCCACTGTGCTGATGATAGATATTTCGCACAGCATGATTTTGTATGGAGAAGACAGAATTACTCCTGCCAAAAAAGTAGCTATGGCTTTAAGCGAACTGATCACCACAAAATATCCAAAAGATACGCTTGATATTGTTGTGTTTGGAAACGATGCGTGGACGGTGGAAATAAAAGATCTTCCTTATCTGCAGGTAGGCCCTTATCACACCAACACGGTAGCAGGATTGAATCTTGCGATGGATATTTTAAGAAGAAGAAAAAATCCGAATAAGCAAATATTTATGATTACCGATGGAAAACCCACTTGTCTGAAAATCGGGAAACGATATTACAAAAACAGCTTCGGGGTGGACAGAAGGATTTTGAACCGTTGTTTGAACCTGGCGGCACAATGTAAAAAACTAAAAATACCCATCACTACTTTTATGATAGCCAGTGATCCTTATCTTCAAAGATTTGTAACTGAATTTACTGAAACCAATAATGGCAAAGCGTTTTTCGCATCGCTGGATAAATTGGGCGCCTTTATATTCAGGGATTTTGAAAGTGGTAAAAGAAAGACGGTGTACTAACCCACCTCAAAATCCGCTAAACGGGACTTGCCAAATGAAACTCTGCATAAAAAGAAATTTAAATGGCTATACATTTTTAGATGGAAACGGTGTACTGAAAAATTAAACCAAAAGGAGTAACTTCAGTTAAAACCATAATTATGAAAGAACTTACCATCATAATACCGGATGATTCAGCCGAACTTGTGATGGAGTTGATGGAAAAATCAGGTGGTAGTATTGATAAAGAAAAAAAAATAAGAGAGATAATTAAGAAAAAATAAAATGGACATAAAAACTATAAAAACCTTAGGCGAACTAAAAGAAATTAATTACAAATCAAAATCAATCAAAGAAGAATTACGTGATAACCTCATAAAAAAGATCGGTAAAAAAGAAATCAGTTTTCCGGGTATTATCGGGTACGAAGATTCAGTAATTCCTGACACGGAAAGAGCTTTATTATCGCGTCATAATATTTTATTTTTAGGTTTACGCGGACAGGCAAAAACACGTATGGCAAGGCAAATGGTTGAATTGCTAGACGAATATATCCCCGTGATTGAAGGCAGCGAAGTCAATGACGATCCTTTTAACCCATTGAGTAAATATGCCCGTGACCTCGTAAAAGAAAAAGGAGATGATACGCCCATTTCTTGGCTGCACCGAAGTAACCGCTATAGTGAAAAGCTGGCCACACCTGATGTAAGCGTTGCCGACCTTATCGGAGATATTGATCCCATAAAAGCAGCCAATTTAAGATTAAGTTATGCTGATGAAAGAGTAATTCATTATGGAATTATTCCGCGCAGCAACCGTGGCATTTTCGTTATCAACGAACTGCCCGATCTGCAGGCGCGCATACAGGTTTCGTTATTTAATATTTTGGAAGAAGGCGACTTGCAGATAAGAGGTTTTAAATTAAGATTGCCGCTGGATATTATGTTTGTATTTACCGCCAATCCTGAAGACTACACCAACCGCGGCGCCATTGTTACTCCTCTTAAAGATCGCATAGAAAGCCAGATACTTACTCACTACCCCACTTCTATTGAAAACGCATTAATTATAACAGAGCAGGAGGCTTCCATTCATGAGGATCAATCGAAAAGAGTAAAAGTGAGCGATTTAATAAAACGATTAATTGAGCAGGTTTCTTTTGAAGCGCGCTCCAGCGAGTTCGTTGATAAAAAAAGTGGCGTATCCGCGAGGCTTACAATTGCCGCTTATGAAAACGCGATAAGCGCTGCCGAAAGGCGTGCTATCATGAATAAAGAAAAAGAAACACAGGTTTGGGTAAGCGATCTCACGGGAATTATTCCTTCCATTACCGGGAAAATAGAACTAGTGTACGAAGGCGAGCAGGAAGGCCCTTACCAGGTTGCTTATAATTTATTGGAAAAAGCCATCCGCACTCAGTTTGTAAAATATTTTCCTAACCCTGAGGCTTATAAAAAGAAAAGAAGTAAAGAATCCGTAGTTGAGGAGAATCCTTACAAGGCTATCTCCCGTTGGTTCGATTCCGGGAATCTTCTGAATATTCCCTTTGGATTAAAAGACGAAGATAAAATTCAATTATTATACAAAGTGGATGGGCTTTATGGATTGGTAAAAAAGCATTTTCCTGATACCACTTCAAAAGAAAATGCATTGCTGATGGAGTTCGTGCTTCATGGATTATCTACCTTTTCTTTGATCAGTAAAAAAACGGTAGAAGGTAAAATTGAATTCAAAGATTTAATGGGAAGCATGCTGAACCTGAGCCCCCAATCATTCAGCGATGAGGAACTGGGTGAAGACGATTTTAAATAAAATGATTTCTCTTTGTCCCTTTTACAAACTTTTAGAAGTTGTGCCCAAATCCCAGATAAAATGATGTGGCATATTCACCTTTGTAAAATAACGGGCTGAATCCTCCGCGAAAAAAGAATCCTCCTTTTGTCGGTTGATAACGGTATCCTCCACTCAAATGGAAAATAAAGCCGCTCTCATTTGAATTTTCATTATAAAAAAAGTCATTCGCATTGGCGGTTACAAAAGTAGTTCCGCCGGCTATTTCCAGGAAATGAGAACTGCGGCCAAACAAATAATTTAAAGAAACGGGAAACGAAATAATTGTAGCACCGCTCTCTCCATAGAAGCCCAGACCGGCCGAAAAGCCGGCACCATTTACACGATTTTGAAATCGTCTGTCGTAATGAACGGATAATATTGGACCCGATCCTCCCAATAAAAAATATAGCGCTTGTGGCGGACGGTCGGTTACAATGGCTCGCGAATTTTTTGAGATTTCACGCAAACGAACCGTATCTTTTTGTGCAAAAAGATAGGTAAAACATAAACACAGGGATGAGAGTAAAAAAATCTTTTTCATAAAAGTACTTTCAGCATGGACATAAATTTTTAAATCTTAGCTGCATGGGTTCAAATTATATTTACTTCCCTTTCCAGATTAATTCCAAATCTCTCTTTTACTGAAATAACAATCTCCTCACTTAAATTGTAAATTTCTTTGCCCGTTGCATTTCCATAATTTAAAAGAACCAAAGCTTGTTTTTCATAACAACCTGCATCTCCTTTTCTAAAGCCCTTCCATCCGCATTGCTCTATCAGCCAGCCGGCCGGGATTTTAAAATGATTGTCATCAATTTTATAATAAGGAATATTTAATTCATGCAATTGGTGTAGTAATAATTCGTGTGTTTGTATTTCCTGTAATTCATGTTTATTGATAACGGGGTTCTTAAAAAAACTTCCTGCATTACCCACTCTTTCAGGGTCAGGTAATTTTGAAGTACGGATATTAATAATCGCGTCAGATATGGCTTTCACACTTAATTTTCCAACATTCATTTTTCCCAGTTCCTGTTCAATGGCGCCATAAGAAATATTAAAAACCGGGTTCTTTTTAAGCTGATAGGTCACACTCAAAATAGCAAACTGATCTTTCAATCTCTTTTTAAAAACACTCTCCCGATAGCCGAATTCACATTCAAAGGCGGTAAACTTTTTTATAAACTTTTCTTGCACATGAAATGCCTCCAGTTCATAAAAAACATCTTTTATTTCAACACCGTAAGCGCCTATGTTCTGCATGGGAGTAGCGCCCACATTTCCCGGGATTAGCGACAGGTTTTCAACCCCTCCATAATTATGGCCAACGCAATACATTACAAAGCTGTGCCAGCTTACACCCGCTCCGGCTTTTATGTAAACAGAATCTTTATCTTCCTGTATCACCTCAATTCCGGGTATATTATTTTTTAAAATAAACCCATCAAAGTTTTTAGTGAAAAGAATATTGCTACCCCCTCCAAGAATTATTATTGATGAAATTTTTCTTTGGCACTCTAAAAGTATGGGCAACTCTTCTGCGGAGCAGAACTCCGCAAAATATTTTGAATACGCGTCTATTCCAAATGTGTTGTATTTTTTTAGAGAGTAATTTTGGTGAACTTGCATGGGCTGAAATTACCGGCAAAATACCGAATTATGAATAAAAAAACAGCAGTTGTTATTGGCGCTACCGGATTGATAGGATCTTATCTGGTGGAAGAATTATTAAAAGATGACGCATTTGAAATCGTAAGGACATTGGCAAGGCGGCCATTGGCTATGCTTCATCCCAAATTGCAACAAAGAATGGTAAACTTCAATGACATGAATGATTACCAGGAAAAGTTCGGGGAGGGCGATATTATTTTCTGCTGCATAGGTACCACACAAAAGAATGTAAAAGGAGATAAGGCTTTGTATGAAAGAATTGATTTTGATATTCCGCTAAATGCGGCACAGATAGGAGTTTCAAAGGGCTTCAAAAAATACCTGATCGTATCTTCCGTAGGCGCTAATGAAAATTCATCCAACTTTTATCTGAAGTTAAAAGGCAAAACAGAAAATGCGTTGATACAATTTGCATTTGAAAGCATTGGCATTTTCCGGCCTTCTATGTTATTGGGCTATAGAAAAGAATCAAGAAAAGGCGAGAAGGTTGTGCAAAGAGTTATGAAGTTTTTATCCTTATTTCTTTTTGGCTCTTTAAAAAAGTATCAGGCCATTGATGCGAAGGATGTGGCAATAGCGATGGTGGAAGAGAGTAAAGAAAATAATATCGGGATACATTACTTTGATTATAGCAGAATTATGAGTCTGTCTGATGGTCTCCATCTGACAGAGATTGCCTGATGGAGACCACCGGATAGAGACTGTCAAATGGAGACCGCCGGACCGTGTTAAAACGGATCTACATCTGCAATGGTAACTACGCTTCTGAATCTTTTTTCTGCTTTCAAAA
The DNA here is from genome assembly GCA_039915005.1 of Ginsengibacter sp. Taxonomy (GTDB): domain Bacteria; phylum Bacteroidota; class Bacteroidia; order Chitinophagales; family Chitinophagaceae; genus Ginsengibacter. The sequence goes on along the minus strand of JBDSOE010000217.1, from coordinate 2,794 downwards.
GATCAATATGATTGGCAATTACCTTCTTCTGAATTTTTAAACGAGCCGCGTCCTGGCTAAGTTTGATAAGTATTTCCATTAAAAACATATTTCTTACCCGGTTAATTACCGGAGCAGCAGGGCCTATTAAATTGTCAAAATCTTTTTTCAATGATTCTCCCAAAACATCCGCAGCGTCAAACACCACTTCTTTAAGAGTATGTTTCAAAGTAATGCGGATCAACCGGCTGAAGGGCGGATAAAAGAACTGCTTGCGCATGGCCATTTCATACTCATAAAATTTGCCGTAATCATGTTGCTGCACAAACAACAAAACCGGGTGATTTATTTTTGATGCCTGGATAAGAACCAACCCTCTTTCTAATTTACGTCCGGCTCTTCCACTCACCTGCTCCATCAGTTGAAAACCTCTTTCGTTTACCCGGAAATCGGCAAAGCCCAACAATCCATCTGCATCCAAAATTCCAACGAGGCTTACCTTTTCAAAATCCAGGCCTTTCACTACCATTTGCGTTCCGGCCAGAATATCAATGCGATGCTGCTCAAATAATTTGATCAAAGTATCGTGTGCATTTTTTCCTTTTACCGCATCCACATCCATTCGCGCAATCCTGTTATCAGGGAATTCTTCTGTAAGTTCTTCCTCTACTTTTTCGGTTCCAAAATTTTTCTCTTTCCAGTTTACACTTCAGCAAGCAGGGCATGTAGTCAGCTTGGGGTAAGTGTTTCCACAATAATGGCAATGAAGTTTATTGGAATATTTATGCAGTGTTAATGTTACCGAACAGTTTTGGCACTGAGGAATAAAACCACACGTACTACAAATTAGAAACGGCGAATACCCACGTCGGTTTTGAAAAAGAATTACCTGTTTATCGTTTTTTAATGCGTTCTCAATTTCGGCTTTCAACTGAGGCGAAATCATAACCTTTCCCTTTTTGGAAGCGGCAACTGTTTTGGTATCAATGATCCGTATTTCGGGTAGTTCGGTTCCGCCATATCTTTCAGTAAGGGTTACTAAAGCATATTTATTTTTTTGCGCATTGTAATAACTTTCCAATGAAGGCGTGACGCTTCCCATTAAAACTTTGGCATGGGAAAGAGAAGCGTAAAAAATAGCCGCGTCGCGTGCATTGTAGCGTGGTGCAGGGTCCTGTTGTTTAAAGGAAGAATCATGCTCTTCATCAATAACAATTAAACCCAAATCTTTAAAAGGCAGAAACAAGGCGCTTCTTGCCCCGAGAATAATTTTTAATTCGCCAGTTTTTATTTTATTCCAGATCTCTATCCTTTCATTATTATTAAATTTAGAATGATAAATGGCAATGTTGCCGCCAAAGTAAAGTTGCAGTCTTCGAATGATCTGGGCCGTTAAAGTAATTTCGGGAAGAAGATATAAAACCTGCTTTCCTTCGCCAACCATTTTTTCTATTTGCTTAATGTACAATTGTGTTTTGCCGCTGCTGGTAACGCCATGCACCAGGCAAACCTCTTTTTTCTCAAAAGCAATTTCTATTTCACTTAATGCTTTTTTCTGAGAAGGATTTAATTCAAAATTTACTTCCATTTTTTTGGGAAGCGATTGAATACGGTCAATACTTCTTTTTTGAATAAACAAAATCTTTTTATCCGTAAGCCCTTTTAATTGTGCTGCTGTGGCGCCGGATTTTTTTAAAAGCTGCGGCTGAGAAACTTCGCCTTCCGTTTTTGAAAAATGAAGAAACCCCAATAACAATTCCAGTTGCTTCGGCGCTCTTCCCAGTTCATCCATCAACTGATTCATCTTTTCGTCTTGTAAATAGTCTGGATTCAGCAATACAAAATTTTCCTTTTTTTCTTTGTATTTGTCCGAAAGTGATTCCCATATAAAACACACTTTTTTTTCAATGAGCCTTTTTATTAACGGATACACATGAACAATATTGGCGATCTGCTGAACCTCGGTGATCTTCAATTCTTTCTTAATCAGCAATGCCTCGGCCAGTAAATATTCCTCATCATCCAGGTCCGTAAAGTCTTCACCATATTCATCATTATAAATTAAAATGGCTTCACTACTCAGTTTTAAATGGGTGGGCAGCGCGGCTGCCATTACTTCTACTTCGCTGCACATATAATACTCGCTAATCCATTTCCAGAGTTGTAATTGCTTTGGATAAATGACCGGCTCATCATCTATTACGTTTAAAATTTCCTTGGTTTCGTACGCCGGTTTTTCTTCACTGATAGCTTTTATGATACCCGCGTATTTTTTATTCTTACCAAATACCACTTCTGCCCGGCAACCCACCTGTATTTTTTTGATCAGTTTTTCAGGAACCGAATATGTATAAGTTTTTGGAATGGCCAAAGGCAAAATCACTTCCACCCATGTAGTAATGGCCGTCCTTGATTCATTAAATAAATTTTGCTCTTCAGAGTTTGGGATCATCGTTCCTGCAAATATAAGATTAACCCTCGCCCAACTATACACCCAGGTTTGAGGGAAGGCGAATTTATGTTAGCCATCAAACAACCTTTTTCAATTACACTGTAAACCTCTTTGCTATTTACAATCAATTTCAGTCAAAACCGGAAAATGGTCGGAAGGATATTTACCCTGATAGGTATCACTTAAAATTCCCCATCTCTTTACGGAGAAATGATTCGTAATAAAAAGGTGATCTATGATTTCGTTGCCTGAAATTAATTTCCCAAAATTTTGAAAAGTGGGTTATTGCCTAATGGATATTTCGCTGGTTTGAAAGTATCTTTTAAAAGTCCGGAATTTGCAATCGCCTTATTCCATTCTGTT
>JBDSOE010000207.1:0-16348 GCA_039915005.1 Ginsengibacter sp. | reverse complement strand
CACAAATTCCCGGGAGGCCAATCAGTTTTTCATCCAAAATCAACTATACTGGGCAAGGGATACAACAGTGAATGATTTTATCCGGCCTGGGCGCTCTTCAGCGACTTGAATGATTGTCTCCTCTGATGGTTCAGACCGCTGAAGGCAATCTCCAGGATTGAAACTGAAGCTATTTTCCATCCGTAATTGCAAGGTCCATTTCGTCTTTGCGGGGCACGCACACAAACTTCAATGAAACAAACTACCCGCGCCGCGGCAATCTCATACTTTAGAGGAATCTGTGCGAGATGATACTTACCTCACTTCCGTCGGTAAGGGAATATCTCTTTTAAGCATGTCATCCCTGTTGGCCATTTGCCACGCGGTCAGGAAAATAAACCGCACTCTTTTTTCCATAAGGTCAAAGTTTATTTTATCAACCGTATCAGTAGGCTTGTGGTAATCCCGGTGGATGCCATTAAAGTAAAAAATGATGGGAACGCCTTTTCTGGCGAAATTGTAATGGTCGCTCCGGAAATAAATTCTTTCGGGATCGTTGGGGTCGTTGAATTTATAATCCAGTTCCAGTTTGGTGTAGGTGTCATTTACACCAATACTTATGGGTTTCAGATCGCTGCTTAGTTTGTCATCGCCTATGACGTAAACATAGTTCATGCTGTCGCCGTAATTTCTTCCCGGGTCTATGCGCCCTACCATATCAGTGTTCAAATCAACGGTAGTTTTTTCCAAAGGAAAAACCGGGTGCTCTGAATAATATTCGGAACCCCAAAGGCCCTTTTCTTCACCACTTACGGTCATAAATACTACCGTTCTTCTTGGCCCGTGTCCTTCCGCTTTAGCTTTTGCAAATGCCTCCGCCATTTCAATTACGCTAACGGTTCCACTACCGTCATCATCAGCACCATAATAAATTACATCGCCTTTTTTTCCGAGGTGGTCGTAATGCGCGGTAAGAAGAACGTACTCATCTTTTTTGTCTGTTCCTTCAATATATCCGATCACATTGCTTGCGCCGGATGGGATACTTACTTTGTTATAATTTAATTTTGTTTTTATGTTTTTAGTTAAATGAATAACATTTAAAAGCGCTTTCGATTTCACACTTTCTAAAATTTTTGCGGCTTCATTTTTACAAAAAATATTTTTTAGCTGAGAGGGAAGAAGCGTAGCTACCGTTGCTTTTTTCTTTTCATCCGGACGTGGAAAATAGACATTGGTTTTCCGGGAACTTTCCGCTAATGCAGAAGAGATGGAATCCCACGTAGGATTGATCAGTAAAACAGCAATGGCTCCTTTTTCCTTTGCCACCGCGGCTTTCATGGTGGTGCTAAATCCCCAGTGGGAAGGCTTCTCTGTGCCGCTCACCAGGAATTTTTCACCTGCTTTGGGTTCTCCGGTTAGTATCACCACTACTTTCCCTTTCACCTCTTTCCCTGCATAATCATTATAATTTTTATCTTCTATTCCATAGCCTGCAAAAACAATTTGACTGGCTTTGAATTCTACTTTGCCGGAAGAGCCCGGTTGTAAAATATAATCTTTGCCATATACTAATTTTTGTTTTCCTATTTTTAAAAATCTGGGTATCAAAGTGTCTTTAAATAAAGGATAATGTTGTTGATAGCCTTGCAATGTCGCGGGATATTGTAACCCGATTTCCTTAAACTGATTTTCAATATAAGCCGCGGCTTTTCTCTGCCCTTCGGTACCGGTTTCCCTTCCTTCCATTTCGGCAGAAGCTATAATAGTCAGCTGTTTTTTCAGATCCTGTTGGGTAATGGTTTCAGCATATTTTAAGGCTGCATCTGTTTGAGCCAATGAAATGCCCGTGAATACCAATAAAGAAATTACTACAAGAAAATACCTTTTCATGAATGATTGTTTAGTAAAACGTAAATATATGGGTGAAAGCAGGAAGGCAGTTACCGCTCATGTATTGACTTAAGAACAAGAGATTTTATTAACGCGGTTTTCATGGCGGCCACCTTCAAAATCGGTATGCATAAAAACCTCGATCATTTTTTCTACCAATTCTTCAGGAACAAAACGGGCGGGAATGCATATAATATTGGCGTTATTGTGTTTGCGTGCAAGTTCTGCCAGCTCTTCACCCCAGCACAAGGCGGCCCTTACTTGCTGGTGTTTGTTGGCGGTAATGCCAACGCCGTTGCCGCTGCCGCAAATTAAAATGCCAAAAGCCGCCTTATTATTTCCCACTTCGCTGGCCACGGGATGCGCGAAATCAGGATAGTCAACAGAGCCCGTTGAGTGCGTCCCGAAATCTTTGCAGGTTACATTTTTACCATCAAGAAAAGAAATAATGGCTTCCTTGTATTGGAAACCTGCGTGGTCGCTGCCGATGGCAACGGGCAGGGATAAATTGAATGGAGACATGTTAACTATTTTAAAAAAGTAAAGATAAAAAATATCTTCCTGAACACTTCTAATTATATGGCTGATGAATAGCATGGTTACCAATCTAAATAAGGTTACTCCAGCTTTAGAAATATATTTTCAAAGGTTGGCAACCTTTACTCGTTTACGATCACCAAAAGTTTTGTATAAAACCCTTTGATTATAATATCCTCCTCTGATTATTTTATTGAAGAATGGCACCAAAAATCCCTGCCATCAAATGATTTCAACTGGTTTACTTTACTATTTTGAATGGGGTAAAAAGTTTTAATCTCATGTCTGGCACGAAATTCCATTGCTCTTAAAGAGGTACTTTTAGAAAACTGTTTTTACTAATGATTTAAAATCTGTTACAATTAAGTTTAATAAACAATTTATGATAAAAATATTTTTGAATTTTTTTCTTTTGTCAACGCCCGTTTTTTTTAGTTGCGGAAATAATAAAAGTAGCCATGAGAATAACCCGGTTGTTATCAATCTTCCCGAGCACAGTTCTATAGATTCCTCTTCAAAAAATAGGATATCCGATTTTAATTATGATTTAAAAAAACCCTCCCAATCATGGAGACTGCCATCGGAACTGGTAGAGGTTTCAGGGAATACCTGGGTTGATAAAGACCATCTTATTTTAATTGAAGACACGCGTCCCGATTTGTATCTGATAAAGCTGGATGGTAAAAAGGCCACCCTTGAAAAAAAGATTCCTTTTCAAAATGATACAAAAAAGAAGTTTGACATTGAAGATGTAACCCTTGTAGATAATGTAGTGTATGCGCTATGGAGCCATGGTGTTTTATTTAAAATAAGCAATTGGCAATCGAAGCCCGATGTGCTGCCAATAGCCACTTCTTTATCAAAAGAAAATAATACCGAAGGGCTTTGTTATGATCCCGTGACCAAAAAATTATTGATAGCCTGTAAGGACGCTTCGGGCCTGGAGGGTGAAAAGAAATCTGCCAGAGCGGTATATCTTTTTGATATGGCTTCGCAAAAATTGGAGGCAGATCCTTTTCTGAAAATAGAGGAAAAAGATTTTAAAGCGCTTGTAGGTGATAAAATAAAAATGAATCCCTCGGGCATTGCGGTGCATCCTAAAACCCATGATGTTTATATTCTTTCCACCCGCGATACGAAGTGTATGGCGGTTTTTGACCGTGATGGCCGGTTGAAATCCTTCCAGTTTATTGATGAAGAAATGATGCCACAACCGGAAGGCATTTGTTTTTCCCCGGAAGGCATTTTATATATTTCATCGGAGGGTAAGAAAGGAGAGCCGGGGAATTTGTTTCAGTTTGACATCAAATAAGTAACTGGTGTTGACCCGGCTGAAGAGGGTGTAAATGTTCCCGCGAATAACAGCAATGAGGGCGCAGAAGAGGTCAAAAGCAGTCCGTGTTAATGAGCGTTCTCTGCGGGAAAAAAAGTTCTTTTAGATGAAATGGATGAGTGCAGATGAAGGAAGTTACATTTTTTACAGGGATTATTGCCCGATAAACATGGAGGCAATAAACTGGCAGAGTATTCCTAAAAGAATACCTGAATAAATATCAAATGGCGTGTGGTTGCTGACTACAAGCCGCGAAGTGCCCACCAGCCCGGCGATTAAAAAAACGATCATAGCCGGCAAAAAAATGACATAAGAAAATCCGGTGAAAATAATTACTATCATCAGCCCACACAATGCGCCAATGCCCAATGCATGCATGCTTATTTTAAAATAAATATTGGCGATCAATGCCAGGGAAGATGCCAGAAAAATTCCGAAAATAAAGCTCGTAAGTACCGAAGGAATTTCATCCTGGCTTTTGAAAACGAGGTACATCCAAAAATAAAAAATATTGGTAGCGATGTACGGGATAATCCTTTCCCGCTGGGTTTTTAAAAGAATGCTTTTGATAAATCCTACCGCCTTTAATAACACAACTGTAAGCGCCGGATAAAGAATGGTGTTGAAGGCTACCTGAAGTATTACCATTCGTTTTTCATCGGTAGGCGTTCCTGTAAAATACCCTGATTGCAGAAAAGTTAAATACCAGGTGGCCAATGTAGGAATGAAAAGTGGGTGAAATACAAAAGAAAAAAAATGTGCCAACCAGTTTACCAGCAGCGGATGCTTTATGTTTTGCGAAGGCAAGGGCTGATGAAAATTTTCACCGGGGATTGTTACATTTTCCATACTAAAGTTCTTTTCTCAACCGGGCTACGGGAATGTTGAGTTGCTCACGATATTTTGCTACGGTGCGCCGTGCGATGTTGTATCCTTTTTCCTGTAAAAGTTCCGTCAGTTTTTCATCGCTTAGGGGGCGTTGTTTATTTTCTTCCTCTATCAGATTGCTCAATATTTTCTTTACCTCACGGGTACTTACCTCTTCGCCGCTGTCTGTTACCAGGCTCTCACTGAAGAAGAATTTAAGGCGGTAAGTTCCAAATTCAGTCTGTACAAATTTGCTGTTGGCTACGCGGCTTACCGTGGAAATATCAAGGAAAGTTCTTTCAGCAATATCTTTTAAAATCATAGGTCTCAGATCCGTATCTTCTCCTGTCAGGAAAAACTGTTTTTGATACTCTACAATAGTGTTCATGGTACTTAACAAAGTATGTTGTCTTTGTTTAATGGCGTCTATAAACCATTTGGCAGAATCTATTTTTTGTTTAATAAAAAGCACCGCTTCTTTCTGTCGCTTATCTTTTTTGGGGCCGCGGTCATAGTCTTTCAGCATATCTCTGTAACCCTCGCTGATTCGAAGATCGGGGGCATTTTTAGAATTTAAGGTTACTTCTAATTTCCCACCATTGTTGAATACAAAAAAATCAGGAATTACGTAGCTCTGCAGTTTATTCGTTTCGCCCACCTGGCCACCAGGTTTAGGGTTTAATTTGATGATCTGGTTGATCACTTCTTTAATTCCATCTTCATCAAGGTTTAAAGCGCGTTGAATTTTTTCGTAATGCTTCTTCGTAAATTCCTCAAAATATTTTTCAATAATTTCTATGGCGGTTTCCACGGAAAGGCCCTCGGCTTCTTTTCTTTTTAACTGAAGTAAAAGGCATTCCTGCAAGTCCTTTGCGGCCACGCCGGCAGGGTCAAACTGTTGTATTAATTTTATCAGGCCTTTAATTTCTTTAGCTGTAGAATCAATGTTCTGGCGAAAAGCGAGGTCATCAACGATAGAAGTAATTTCGCGGCGCAGGTATCCGTCATCATCAATGCTGCCAATAATTTGCTCAGCAATTTTACGCTGCGTTGCATCAAGATGAAGCATCAGCAACTGTGTTTTCAATGTATCGTAAAATGAAGTTTCCACTTTATGTGGAATGGTTTTGGTTTCATTGGGGTCTCCATAATTATCATCACGGTATTTATAATCGCCCACTTCATCATCTCCATCATTTACATAGTCGCTGATGTCAATATTATCGTAATCATTTTCGCTACCGTCTTTTTCAAAATCATCTCCTTCCGTATCAAAATCATCCTGGGAGTCTTCGTGATTATCATCGTGGCCGTCTTCAGTGGTTTCCAATGCGGGGTTTTCTTCCAGTTCCTCTTTTATTCTTTCTTCAAGATGCGCCGTAGGCACCTGCAGCAATTTCATCAACTGTATTTGCTGAGGCGATAATTTCTGTAATAGCTTTTGTTGTAAACGCTGGCTTAAAGACATTCGTATTCTCTTTTTATTTGTAAATTTACGCGTAAAGATAACAATATGTTTTTTTGGAATAAAAATTGTGGATTAGCGATATTTTTTGTATTAACGGGCTGGGTTTATTCGTACGCACAGAGTTTCGATAAAATTATATTGGCCCGCAACATCAATAAAGAAAATAGGATAAGCCTGTCCGATTCTTCCCTTCTTTTTTCATCTTCCCAAATGTTATTTAATAAATTGTCAGCCATAACCCGGCCCATACCCTCAGATTTTTCAACGTGTAAACAGGCCTTTTTTTGCAGGCAGGAATTGGTGATAGAAAAAGCTACCAAAATACCTTTTCGTTTCAGGTTAGGATCTCTGCAGCAATGCAATTATTATGAAGGAAAATAAAAGTTTTAGATGAGGATGGCAGACATTGGATTAATGGAAGCACCGGTTTAACGTTTTAAAAAAGAGATGCAAGGGTCTGTTAATCTAAAAATTGCAAAATCTAAAATAGCCAATCAGTTATTATCTTCGCCGCCATGTTGGATCCTGGAAAATATGAACCGGTAATTGGTCTTGAAGTGCATACACAACTGCTTACAAAAAGTAAATTATTTTGTGGCGATAGTACTGTGTTTGGCAATTCTCCCAATACAAATGTGAGCGCCATTTCCCTGGCGCATCCGGGTACGTTGCCTGTGATGAATGAGAAAGCCGTGGAACTGGCCGTTAAAATGGGCATCGCTTTTAATTGCGATATTACCCGCAACAATTATTTTGCAAGAAAGAATTATTTCTATCCCGATCTCCCCAAAGGCTACCAGGTAACGCAACATACCACGCCCATTTGCAAAAACGGATGGGTAACTATTCATGTAAACGGAAAGGAAAGAAATGTTTTGTTAAACAGAATTCACCTTGAAGAAGATGCCGGCAAAAGCATTCATGATGCCGATGAGAATTTTACCTGCATTGATTTGAACCGCGCCGGAGTTCCTTTGCTTGAAATGGTTTCTGAGCCTGATATTTTTTCTGCGGAAGAAGCCTTTGCGTATGTAACGGAAATAAGAAAGATGGTGCGCTACCTTGGCGTTTGCGACGGCAATATGGAAGAAGGAAGCATGCGCTGCGATGCCAATATTTCTGTAAGATTAAAAGGGGAAAAAAAACTGGGAACTAAAGTGGAAGTGAAGAATCTGAATTCTATACGAAATGTAAAAAGGGCGATTGATTTTGAAATTAACAGGCTGATTCATTTAATAGAAAACGGGGAAGAAGTGATGCAGCAAACCCGGAGCTTTGACGCCACTAACGGAACTACTTTTTCTTTAAGAACCAAAGAAGAAGCAAATGATTACCGGTATTTTCCGGAGCCAGACCTTGCACCATTTATGGTTACGGAAGAAAAGATTGCTGCGGTAAAATTATCTTTACCTGAATTACCCGCTGTGTTGGAAAAAAGGTTTATTGCAGCATATGCCTTATCTCCAGAAAGCGCCAAAGTGATTTGCGATGACAGGGAAACGGCCAATTTTTTCCAGCGGATCATTCAACATACAAGCCATTATAAAGCAGTAGCCAATTGGATTATAGGCCCTGTGAAATCATTTCTTCATGAAAATAAAATGGAGATAGAAAATCTTTCCATTTCTCCAAAAGCAATGGCAAAGCTGGCAGATATGGTTGAAGAAGGGAAGGTAAGTTTTGGCATCGCTGCTTCTAAAATATTTCCTTTATTAATGGAGTCATCCGAAAAAGAACCGTTGCAAATTGCCGCGGAACTCAATCTTTTGCAGGAAAAAAACGATGACACTTTAAATAACTGGATAGACGAAGTGCTCGCCAATATGCCGGAGAAGATGGCTGAGTACAAAAAAGGGAAGAAGAATTTGATAGGTTTATTTGCCGGCGAAGTAAAAAAGAAAAGCCACGGAAAAGCCGATATGCAGGCGGTTAATATATTACTTAATAAAAAACTCAATCAATAAAACAGAAGTAAATTATGAACAAGATATTTATTTTCATAAGCGCCATATTTTTAGTTTCGTGCGCCTCGCAGCACACGGCAGGAAGTTTTAAAGTGAACGGCGAATTGAAAGACGCTCCCGATCAAAAAGTATTTTTAGAGCAAATTTATTTTAACCAGAATCCACCACATGTTTTGGATACGGTGGAAATGGTGAAGGGTAAATTTGAAGTGAATGCCGTTTCTGCCGAAGAAGGTTTGTATCGCATTCGGTTTGAAAAAAGTGCGGGCTACCTGTTTGTGAATGATAAGGAGAATATTGATTTCTCCGCAAATTCAGGCGACTCCACGTTGAAATCCACCAAATTTAATACGCCTGCAAATGCTTCACTTACGCATTTGATCATTGCACTGGATTCTATTCATACCCATCTTATTAGTGAAGATCAAAAGAGAAAAGATTACAGGCAGCAGAATAATGATTCACTGGCTTTTACTGCGGAAAATAATTTCAATGTAAGCAATGAAGGCTATAAGAATTTTTTGGTGAAATATGTGGATAGTTCTTCAAGCCCTGTGGTGGCGCTGTTTGCATTAAGCTATGCGCAGGAAGTAAATATGGATACGGTTAAAAATTTATTGACGCGGCTTACTAAAAAGTGGCCCAAGAATTCTTCAGTTGCAGAAGTGGTAAAGCAATTTGATCAATACGCAGCATCACAGCAGGCCCAGCCTCAAAATGGCGCAATAGCTGTGGGCCAGGTGGCTCCTGATTTTACTTTGCCCGATGTGGATGGAAAGCCTTTTACATTAAGTTCCCTTCGTGGCAAATATGTTTTAGTGGATTTTTGGGCAAGCTGGTGTGGCCCGTGCCGGGAAGAAAATCCCAATGTGGTGGCCAACTATCAGCAGTTTAAAAATAAGAATTTTACGGTTCTCGGAGTTTCTCTTGATAAAGATAAACAGGCGTGGCTAAAGGCTATAAAAGATGACGGACTGGTTTGGAAACAAATAAGTGATCTGAAGTTTTGGAATAGCGAGGCGGCTACACTTTACCAGGTACAAGGCATTCCTTACAATGTGTTGATTGACCCACAGGGGAAAATAATCGGTACAGAATTAAGGAGTACCGATCTCACCAATAAATTAAAAGAAGTATTGCAATAAATAAACAGCAGGAAATTATATGATCCTGATTGATTTGCAAAAAGTGGTAAGCACAAACGGAAGCACTATCCAGAAATACTCACGGATCCATATCAGGAAAACGAGTTGAATTATAACTGATAAGATAAACAGGATCCAATATTTTTTTACGGGTTGAGTATTGTCCATTTCTAAATCTTTTTGGGCAAATATAATTGTAAAAGTAATTGCAACCATATTTTTAGGGAAATGGGAATACAGAATTTTAATTCTCTTCTCTCAATATAAAATTTGGACGGGTGTTCAATTCATTTTCTTATTTTCCGCTGATATTCTTCTCTTTTCTTACTAAGAAAATCACAATGATTAATTTTTAGTTACAAATTCTTCATAGATAATCAATGACTTATGAATGTGCTATGAAAAAAACAGGGCGGATTTGTATTCTTTTGAACCTATTTCGCCCTACCTTCGCCCTCCTAAAAAAATGCCGGGATAGCGGCAATTATATTCAACCGGTTTCTTCGCATAAAATAATATAATACGAAGTGACCATTAAAAAATGAAGATGAGTAAATTACATTTCACCACTAAACATGCGAATGAGGCTACCGTGCAGCGTAACTGGTACGTTGTTGACGGCACTAATCAAACCGTAGGCCGCATGTGCGCCAGGATAGCGTCCGTTCTCCGTGGTAAGAACAAAGCCTATTACACGCCCCACGTTGACTGTGGCGATTTTGTTATCATTACTAATTGCGATAAGGTAAAATTTACCGGTAAGAAATTAGAGGATAAAATTTACATTAACTATAGCGGCTACCCTGGTGGTAAGAAAGAGGAAGCTGCCGGTGATCTTTTGAAACGCAGGCCCGATGCCGTAATTGAAAGAGCCATAAAAGGAATGTTGCCAAAGAACCGGCTCGGACGTAAGATGTACAAAAAACTTTTTGTATATGCAGGTTCGGAGCATCCGCATACCGCACAAAATCCACAAACTTTAAAATTCTAAAGCCCCATCTTATCTCTCAAAAAGGGAGGATCAAAAAATAAAAAAATGGAAAAACAAAAAAATGCAGTTGGCCGTAGAAAAGAAGCCGTAACGCGGGTCTTTCTTACCAAAGGCGATGGCAACATCTCTATAAATGGAAAAGATTATAAAACATATTTCCCTCTCGTTTATTTGCAAAACCAGGTAGAGGCACCTTTTAAAGCTGTTGAATCGGCCGATCAATTTGATGTAACGGTAAACGCAAAAGGCGGTGGTGTAAAAGGCCAGGCCGAAGCAGTAAAGCTCGGGATTGCCCGTGCACTTTTACAGGTAAATCCTGATTACAGGCCTGCTTTAAAATTAGCCGGTTTACTTACCCGCGACCCGCGCTCAGTAGAACGTAAAAAACAAGGTAAGAAAAAAGCAAGGAAGAGCTTCCAGTTCAGTAAGAGATAAAACAGGTAGCAAGATGTTAGTCACGAGTCGCAAGACAGTGCCACACTTCTTGATACTTGATACTCCATACTTGCTACTCAATACTATTTTAAAAACAATTTTAATAATAAATAAATGGAAAATAATACTTCTTTACAACAGCAGCTTTTGGAAGCAGGCGTTCACTTCGGCCATTTAAAAAAGAAGTGGAACCCTAAAATGTTGCCTTACATTTTTGCTGAAAAAAAAGGTATTCATATCATTGATCTCAACAAAACCGTTGAAGGACTTGAGGAAGCCGCAGCCGCTATGAAATCTATTGCCAAAAGCGGTAAGAAAATTATGTTTGTGGCTACTAAAAAACAAGCAAAAGAAATTGTAACAGAAGCTGCCAGAAAAGTAAATATGCCTTTTGTTACTGAACGCTGGCTGGGTGGTATGCTTACCAATTTTAACACGGTTCGTAAGAGCGTAAAGAAAATGCAGAGCATCGAAAAAATGCTTAATGATGGTACACTGGACAGCATCACTAAAAAAGAGCGCCTTACTTTAACCCGCGACCGCGATAAAATGGATAAAGTATTGGGTGGTATTGCACAGATAAGCCGTGTGCCCGCTGCCTTATTTTTGGTGGACATTGGTCATGAACATATTGCGTTGTCAGAAGCAAAACGCCTGAACATTACCACTTTTGGAATGTTAGATACCAATTGCGATCCCAATAAAGTAGAGTTTTCTATTCCTGCCAATGACGATGCTACCAAGTCAATCGCCATCATTACCAATTTCATCGTAGCCGCCATTGCAGAAGGCCTTGCCGAAAGACAAGCTGAAAAAGAAGAAGATACTGATGAAGCAGAAGATAATGAATCACGTGCTATTAAGTTTGATGAAGGTGCTGATGAAGGAAGAGGAGAACGTCGCAGAGGCAATAGCCCTGCGGGTGGAGGAAAAGGACGCAGCGCGGCAGGCCCTCAGAAGCGTCGTGTATCCGGCCCCGGACAAGGAAACAGAGGCCCGGGCGGTGCGCGTAGATAATTTGGTAATTTGATAATGTTGAGTGCCATTATCCTCTCATCTTATTCGATACTTTCCTGGCGTAGCCCTCTTTTTCCGCAGGCGCCGGGTTTATTATTCAATAATAGTCAACATAAAAAACTATGAGTACAATAACAATAACAGCAGCAGATATAAATAAATTGCGCCAGCAAACCGGCGCCGGTATGATGGATTGCCGTAAGGCATTAATGGAATCCAGTGGCGATTTTGAATCGGCTATAGATTACCTGAGAAAGAAAGGACAGAAAGTGGCCGCCCTTCGTGGTGATCGCGAGGCAAAGGAAGGTGTAATAATAGCAAAAACTACTTCGGATAATAAAACAGGTTTTATTATCAATGTAAGTTGTGAAACAGATTTTGTAAGTAAGAATGCGGAATACATTGCCTTTGCCCAATCCATTATGGATGCGGCAATTGCCAATAATGTAAACAGCGTAGATGAGCTGCATAAAATAAAAATGGGCAACGAAACCATTGCTGACAAACTGAACGAACAGGTTGCAAGAATAGGTGAAAAAATAAGCGTTTCTAAATTTGAAAAAATAGAAGCTCCTTATGTGGCCGCTTATATTCATGGTTCGTACCGTATGGGTGTTTTGGTGGGCCTGAATAAAGTAAATGAAGAAGTGGGAAAGGATGTAGCGATGCAAATCGCCGCTATGAATCCTATTGCCATAGATGCATCAGGCGTATCTGAAGAAACGATTGCCCGTGAAAAAAATATTGCTTTGGAACAGGTAAAGGCAGAAGGGAAACCGGCAGAAATGGCTGAAAAAATAGCTACCGGCAAAATCAATAAATTCTTTAAAGAGAGCACCTTGCTGGCACAGGCCTTTGTAAAAGATGGCAACAAGTCGGTGGGCGATTATCTAAAAAGTATAGATGCAGATTTGAAAGTAATAGAGTTTAAGAGAGTAGCATTAGGATAATTTTTGAAAAAATGAATTTCGAACATATACCGCCTCAGAATTTTTTTGAGGCGGTTTTTTTTTGAATGTATCTGAGTTGAGAAGTAGGGTTATGGAAAAAAGTTATTTTTTGTATTCAATCGCTTGTCAATCTTTTTCCAATGGCAATAAGCAGGCCTTTCTAAAAAGTACGGTCATTTAAATAAAGAATAATAAAATCGTTTTTATTTTATGTTGAATAAAATTTTTAATTCCTTTATCTTGCAGCGATTTTATAAGAAAGGATCTTTGTTAAGTTTCACCTTGCATTATCCTATAAATCGGCAATCTGAAATCTTTTTCAATCTACAATAGAAATATGCTTCCTAAGTTTAAACGAATTCTTCTCAAACTTTCCGGTGAATCTTTAATGGGCGATAAAAATTTTGGACTTGACTCTGACGTGTTGAGCCAATATGCCCAGGACATTAAATTAATCACTGAGCTTGGCGTACAGGTGGCCATCGTTATTGGCGGCGGCAATATTTACCGCGGTATGAATGAAGCAGAAACCGGCATAGAAAGGGCGCAGGGAGATTATATGGGGATGCTTGCCACCGTGATTAACGGCATGGCATTGCAAAGTGCGCTGGAGAAAGCAGATGTTTATACAAGGCTGCAAAGCGCCATTAAAATGGAACAGATCGCAGAGCCCTACATCCGGCGCCGGGCCATAAGACATTTGGAAAAAGGAAGGGTGGTTATTTTTGGAGCCGGTACTGGTAATCCGTATTTTACTACAGACACCGCAGGCTCTTTGCGTGCCATAGAGATAAAAGCCGATGTTATTTTAAAAGGTACGCGTGTAGATGGAATTTATTCTGCAGATCCGGAAATTCATAAAGATGCCAAAAAATTTGAGACGATTTCTTTCTCAGAATGCATCAACCAAAATTTAAAAGTAATGGACATGACTGCTTTTACTTTATGTATGGAAAACGAACTTCCCATTATTGTTTTTGATATGGATACGCCGGGTACTTTGCTCCGCGTGGTTACCGGAGAAAAAGTAGGTACTTTGGTTACCGGATAATTTGTATTAATTTGCACCTCACCTCTTTCCTCCATCTTCCCGTGTTGTAAAACCAGAGATTGACTCTGTGAAAATATCCAGAAAATAGCCGCCGGAATTTTTATATTTTACATTATTGATAAATAATAATGCTTATGTGGATTTGGTGGATATTATCCCTTTTTATTCTGATTGCCTGTTTTATTTTTACTTACCGAATGATAGTGAGTAGTTACGATTTTTTACCGGCAGATAAAAGGCTTTTCATGGGTTTTAAAAGAAATCATAATCCGGAGAACTCTTCGCAACAGGAATCTTTAAAGAACCTGAAGAGTAAACTTAAATCTGTAGAAGAGAATAATTCTTATTATGAGATACAATTTTCTAAATTTCAGCAACGGCTAAAAACGCTGGAAGAGCTATACAATAACCAGCAACAAAAGCCCCTAATGCCTAAAGGGGAAGAAGAAGAGAATTGGAAAGAAATCTATTATGAGGAAAATGAAGCAAAAGAAAAACTTGAAAACGAGCTGGATGCCATCAGGCAAAAACTTGAGGATGCGGAAAATAAAGTAGGGGAACTGGAAAAAAATAAAAGCGAATGGTCGAGTTTGCGAAGTGATTATGATGCCAGGTTAAACGATTTGCAATCGATGCAAAATAATCTTGAGGTTTTACAAAGGCAACTGGAGGCGTCTACAGATCGGGAAAAGGAAATGGAACAATTATTACTTGTTGAAATTAATTTCAAGAAACAATATACCCAATTGGAAAAGGAGCATGTACGATTGAAAAGTGAAAACGAAGAGGTAAGGAAACAACTTATTGAAATGAGTAAGAGAGAGACGGAAATGGAGCAGCGTACGGCCCACGCTAAAGAATTGGAAAGCCGAATAGCCATTTATGAAGAAGAAAAATCCAAAATGCTCTCTGATCTTGAACAGATGATGAGCCAAAAAAATGTCTTTCCCTCCCACAATAATCCGGGAGAATAATTGATACCAATTATACTAATTACTTTATATTTACTTATTAAGTTCGTCTGTAGTTTATGAAATTTGCTTGCTCTGGAAAATAGGAATCTATTTTTTTATCATTAAAAACTTACGATCATGAATTTTCAAACAATGAGTAAACAAAGGAAATTTGTTTTAATCTCAGCGGCAGCCGGCTTTATTTCAATGTTCTTACCCTGGTTTTCTATTTCTATGCTTGGCTTTAGCCAAAGTGTAAATGGTATGCATGATAAAGGTATTCTTGTCTTTTTATGCTTTGTAGTTTGTGGTGTAATCGCCTACCTCGGCGATCAAACCAAAAATCTGGAGAAGAACATGTGGGCTATTACCCTGGCCGCGGGTGCGCTTGCTTTACTGATTACTATTTGGTTTTATTTTCAGGCAACTAATAATTTTATGGGCAGTTCGTTAGTTGGCTTCGGCGTATATTTTGCCGCCATTGCCGCTATTGGAATCGTGGGATCTGCTTATCTGTTACGGTTGCCAACGGATAACCTTAAAGACAGTCTCAACAACATAAAAAAAGATATTGAAAGCCGCATGGGTACTGCAGGAAATGTAACTGCCCCTCCGCCAGGTACGTCAAATACTGAAAATATAAATCCCTCAGCCGGTGAGGATTTCAAAAGCTCTGAAAATATAAATACACCTGGCTGATTAAATAAAATATTTTTGCAAGAGCATTCCCCTGAGAGTGCTTTTTATAATTAAGGAATTTCTTATCGCTCATCCTTCATTAAATTTGTTCAGTTTAAATGAATAAAATAAAATGATTGAAAAGAATTCTATAGCCGCTATCCGAAAAGTATATCAATTACAATCTCTCCTGGAAAAAAACGCTGACGCCAATCCTTTGAAGCAATTTGAAATGTGGTGGCAGCATGCCATTGAAAGCAAAATAGAGGAGCCCAATGCCATGACGCTTGCCACCTGCTCCGCTTCCGGAAAACCTTCGGCAAGAATTGTTTTGCTGAAAGGAATAACAGAAAACGGCTTTATTTTTTTTACCAATTATACAAGTCGTAAAGGAAAAGAAATTGAAGCAAATCCTTTTGTATCCTTATTATTTTTCTGGAAAGAAATGGAGCGCCAGGTAAGGATTGAAGGGAGCATTAAAAAAATAAGTGCCAGGGAAAGCGACGACTATTTTTCTTCAAGGCCGAGAGAAAGCCGTATAGGCGCATGGTGTTCGCCCCAAAGTGCTGTAATTGATAGCAGGGAATTTCTTCAAAAAAATGTAGAAAAATACAATGCCCAATTTGGAAATGAAATCATTCCACGCCCTGATTTTTGGGGAGGATACCTGGTAACGCCCGACAGAATAGAATTCTGGCAAGGCAGGCCAGGCCGGCTTCACGACAGGTTGCAATATTCTGTTACCGAAAATAGATTATGGAATATAGAAAGGCTTGCACCTTAAAATCAGGCTTCCTTGGTGGTTTCTTTTTTGGCCGGGGTTGCTTTCGCTTTTACCGTTACCGGCCTCGATTTGCCAAATGAGCCTTTAAATATTTTTCCTTTTTTTGTTTTTTTATCGCCGCGTCCCATTGAAATTTTATTTAAGAAGTAATTAAGAATGAATAATAAAAAAAGCAAGATACATCAACAATGCATCTTGCTTTGAGAAAGTTTTTCGAAAATCAGATTTTCGATGATAGTTCTTTTCCTGCTTTAAATTTAGCTACTTTCTTAGCTTTAATTTTAATAACAGCGCCTGTCTGTG
>JBDSOE010000157.1:0-9129 GCA_039915005.1 Ginsengibacter sp. | reverse complement strand
ATAATCCTTTTTTCAGATATTTTACCCGGTCCTCTCAAAACATTCAGGAAATAGTCTTTCTGTGTCTCAAAATTATTTATCAAAAAAACTACAACAGACAGTGAATAAACTGATTATTCCAAAATCTATAATCTTTCTATCTTTACACCCGTAATGGTACCATAAAATACATTCTTTTTCATGCTGGAAAACAAAGAAATATCCGCGCTCTTTCATCTTATTGACGACCCCGACGAAGAGGTTTTCAATACGGTAACAGATCGCATTGTTTCCATAGGCCGCGCCATCATTCCCAACCTGGAAAATTTATGGGAAAACAGCGCCGATGAAGCAGTTCAGGAAAGAATAGAGATGATCATCCATAAATTGCACTTCCGCGACCTGATGTTGAAATTTACAGATTGGAAAAACGGATCGTGTGAATTATTACATGGAGCCTTGCTGGTGTGTCAATACAGTTATCCTGAAATGTTGCCTACCGCCACCTTGCAGGAGATAGAAAAAATGAGAAGGAACATCTGGCTGGAACTCAACAGTTACCTCACTCCTCTGGAACAGGTAAATGTGATATCCGGAATATTATACAGTTATTATAAATTAAAAGGCACCGAAGTAAGTTATGATACTACGGATGATTTTTTATTAACCAAATTGATAGAAAACAAAAGAGGAAATGCTATAACCAACGGCATTCTATATCTTATCCTTTGCGATATGCTGGACGTACCGGCAAAAGCCATCAATATTCCCAAGCAATTTATTCTGGGCTATTTCGATATCCATTATGATTTTCCCGACACTTCAAAACAAACGAGTGAAAAAATAAATTTTTATATTGATCCTCTGAACGGGCATGTGTATTCGCAAAAAGATGTGGAAAGTTATTTTAAAAGAATCTCCGTTCCTTCCATTCCTTCCTATTATCGCGCCCTTAATAATAAAAGAATCATTCAACATCTGCTGGAAGAATTCTCCAAATGTTTTATTGATGGCAATAACCTTTACAAGAAAAATGATTTACTTTTTTTGGCAAAATCATTAGATGACTGAATATCATTCTGAATATTTTACCTTTATCAGAAAGTATCTCAAAGAAATTCTTCAATGTATTATCAATCCCCTATTGGCTTACTCAAAATAAATATCCATAATGGTTTTATTGATGAAGTAAACTTTTATGACAAAGAAAATGGAATCATAACTGAAGAAGTGGTATCTGCTGAAGACGGGAATGTTTTAAAAAAATGCAGCCAGCAGCTTGATGAATATTTCGCAGGAAAAAGAATGCAGTTTGATTTCCCTATTCGCCAGGAAGGCACCCCCTTTCAACAAAAAGTGTGGGGCGAATTAATAAACATTCCTTTTGGCAAAACGATCAGTTATCTCGCGCTTTCAGAGCGAATTGGAAATGTAAAATCAATACGCGCTGTAGGGGCCGCCAACGGTCGCAATAATATTTCCATTGCTGTTCCGTGCCATCGCGTAATAGGTTCCAACGGAAGCCTTACCGGCTATGCAGGCGGCCTGTGGCGCAAGCAGTGGCTATTGGAGCACGAGAATAAATACGCCAATGGGGTAAACCTGCTTTTTTAACCCATTTAAATTTTTCTTCTAAAAAAACAACCTCATGCCTGATCACGCAGAAGAACATTTACAAGGCTCTCATTTTATAAGAGACGTAGTCATAGGCATGAGCGACGGACTTACCGTTCCCTTCGCTCTCGCTGCAGGTTTAACCGGGGCTGTGGCGCACAGTTCCATAATAGTAATAGCCGGTGTGGCCGAGATAGTAGCGGGAAGCATTGCCATGGGATTAGGTGGTTACCTCGCTGGTAAAACAGAGCAAGACCATTACAACGGAGAATTAAAAAGAGAATACTCTGAAGTGGAGAAGGTTCCGGAGATGGAGAAAAAAGAAGTAAAAAATTTTTTTGAACAAATAGGATTGAGTGAAGAATTGCAAATGAGAGCCACAGAAGAAATTGCAAAAGATAAAAGGCAATGGGTAGATTTTATGATGAAGTTTGAGCTGGGTCTCGACAAGCCCGATCCTAAAAGAGCTACAAAAAGCGCGTTAAATATCGGCCTTTCTTATGCCGTAGGTGGTATTATTCCATTAAGTCCCTATTTTTTTATTGACAATTCCAGAGAGGCGCTGCAATTCTCGGTGGCAGCTACTTTACTTTGTCTTTTCGTATTCGGGTATTTTAAGAGTAAAATTACTGGGGTGCCCGTATTAACCGGTGCGCTCAAAGTGATGATGATTGGCGCTCTGGCCGCTGCTGCCGCTTTTGGTGTAGCCACTCTTTTTAAATAAAGTTTGTTTTTTCCCCATTAAAAAAATAACTTTTACTATTATCTATCTACCGTAAATTTTACAGGTCTTTTTACGAAACTTTGAGCAAGATTACTCTATTTTAATATACACAAAATATCCTTACGAGTTCCACGTTTTATAGGTGCTAAGGCCGTTGTTAACCTAAACCATTAAAACATAATGACACCTGTTTGTTTCACTTTTACCTATCCATCTTTCTACAAATTATTTTTTAAAAATACTTACCGGGTGATGGACTGACATTAAGTTTTTACATGTCAATTATCGACCGGTATAAAAATCTGAATGGATAATCAGTTTTTGAGTTTTGGATATGAGGCCGCCTGAAAAGGCGGCTTCTTTGGTAATAATGAAGTCCGGTTTCTCAACATCCTTTTTTGCCTTTCACCATAATTTTTGCAATAAACAAATGTGAAACATTACATTTGCCCCATGCGCAAAACGCTTAATATTCTAGCCAATTCATTCCGGCTTACCATGCAGGAACTTAGGGTGAATAAATTGCGCACTTCGCTGTCCTTAATCGGAATTTCTTTTGGAATATTTTGTATCATTGGCGTATTGGCCACTGTCAACAGCCTTGAAATGAATATTCAAAACCAGATTAAAAGTCTTGGCAGCAACACTATTTACATTGATAAATGGGATTACAACGGCGGGCCCGATTATCCCTGGTGGAAATTTGTAAACCGGCCCGTACCCAGGTTTGAGGAAGTAAATTTCATAAAGCAACGAAGCCATCTTGCAAGTAATGTAGCGTTCGAAATTGATACCAGGGTGAACCTTGAATTTGACAACTATGCTTTGCAGGGCGTAAGCATGACGGGCGTTACAGAAGAGGAAATTGAAATTCAACCCCTTACGATGGGATTCGGGCGTTATATTTCCGGAAACGAATTTTCTTCCGGAAGCCCGGTAGCGGTTTTAGGTTACACGAATGCAGAAAGTCTGTTTGGCAGTGCTGCCTTAGCTATCGGGAAAGAACTAAAAATAAAAGATAACAAAGCCACCATCATAGGAGTAATAAAAAAAATGGGAAGGCCTATGATTGGCCAGGATTACGATCAATCTATCATCACTCCCTACCGGTTTGCACGCCAGATAGTAAGTGAAGACCAAAGCAGTCCTAAAATTTTAGTGAAGGGCAAAGACAATGTAAGCTCTGTAGCCCTGGCTGATGAGTTGGAGGGCGTGATGCGTTCTATAAGAAAATTAAGTCCTACACAAGCGGACAATTTTACCCTCAATCAGATTTCCAGTTTCAGCGACAAGGTAAGTTCCTTGTTCTCCAGCATCAACCTGGGAGGCTGGGCCATCGGGTTATTAAGCCTGGTAGTAGGCGCTTTTGGTATTGCCAATATTATGTTTGTAACCGTGAAAGAGCGAACCTCAATGATTGGTTTAAAAAAAGCAATTGGTGCTAAAAAGAGCAGTATCCTTTTAGAGTTTTTACTGGAAGCCGCCATCATCTGCATTATGGGCGGTTTAATAGGCCTGGTACTGGTTTTTTTACTGACAGTAATTCTTACCAATGTATTTAATTTTCCTGTTTATATTTCTGCCGGCATTCTTTCGCTGGCTATTTCTATTTGTATATTTATTGGAATTTTATCAGGCATCATTCCCGCGTACATTGCTTCACGCCTGGATCCTGTGGTAGCCATAAGATCATAATTATTTCAGGTAAACTGCACGAAAGTATCACACCTCATAGAAATATCTACAGTGTAAAAGAGCGTCCATTAACTTTGTGCCATTCATAAACCAATTTCTTACAGATAAATTTTTGAGATAAAATATGGTTACTCTTCTTGCTATTGAATCTTCCTGCGATGAAACGGCAGCATCTGTTTGCCGTGATGGTGTTATTTTAAGTAATGTAATTGCCACACAAAAAATTCATGAGCGCTATGGAGGCGTAGTGCCGGAACTGGCTTCCAGGGCTCATTTGCAGTCTATCATCCCGGTAGTGGAAGAATCTTTACAAGTGGCAAAAGTAGCCTTAAAAGATATGGATGCTTTTGCATTTACGCAATCTCCGGGATTGATTGGAGCCTTGCTGGTGGGTACGGAATTTACCAAATCAATGGCATTGGCTTTTGGCAAACCCTTGATAGCGGTTCATCACATGCAGGCTCATGTATTGGCAAACCTGATACAGTCCCCGGATAAAAAAAATGCCGTCCCTTCCTTTCCTTTTTTATGCCTTACGGTAAGTGGCGGGCATACGCAAATCGTACTTTGCGAAGCGCCACTGAGAATGAAAGTTATTGGCAAAACCCTTGATGATGCAGCAGGAGAAGCCTTTGATAAATCGGCTAAAATATTGGGGCTTCCTTATCCCGGTGGCACATTAATAGATAAATATGCAAAGCAGGGAAATGCCGGCAAATATCCTTTTCCCGAACCAAGGATTGATGGACTTGATTTTAGTTTCAGTGGTTTGAAAACGGCGTTTCTATATTTCATCCGTGATGAAAAAATAAAGAATCCAAATTTTACAGAAGAAAATTTAGCTGATATCTGTGCTTCCATTCAATCGCGTATTGTTTCTATTTTATTGAATAAATTAAAAAAAGCATCACACGAAACGGGAATTAAAGAAGTGTGCATAGCAGGCGGAGTAAGCGCTAACAGCGGATTACGGAATGCGTTTGAAACGTTAGGCAACCAGGAAGGATGGAATACTTACATACCCCCTTTTCAATATTGTACCGACAATGCAGCCATGATAGCAATTACAGCCTACTATAAATATGCAGAAGGAATCTTTGAAAATTTCTCGGTGGTGCCATCCGCAAGAACGGTAAATATGTTTAGCGTTTAATACAATCAATTTCTAATTCTTAATTAATAATTCTTAATTGAGCAACTCTTATTTTCAATTCAAACAATTCAAAATAGAACAGGAAAAAAGCAGCATGAAAGTATGTACCGATTCCTGTTTATTTGGTGCATGGGTAGCCCATAAAATTGAAAAGAAAATAATCAATCCATCAAGCGTTCTTGACATTGGCGCAGGCACAGGATTGCTGAGTCTCATGCTGGCGCAGAAATCCAACGCCATCATACATGCAGTAGAAATAGAAGAAAATTCATTCGAACAAGCAAAAGAAAATTTCGCTTCATCGCCCTGGCATCAACGGATGCGCGCTTTTCACCAGGATATAAAAGAATGGGAAAATAAACTGAAATATGATCTCATCATTTCTAATCCCCCCTTCTATGAGAATGATTTAAAAAGTAACCACGCGAATAAAAACCTGGCAAAGCATCACGATGGGCTTACTTTAAAAGAACTGATTCAATCCATAAAAAATAATATGTCCGGTAATGGAAATTTCGCCACCCTCCTGCCCTACCACCGCGTAGCCGGTTTTGCGGATGCCGCCATGGAAAATGGTTTTTATGTACAGGAAGAATTGCTGGTAAAGCAAAACCCTAAGCATTCATTCTTTCGGGGGATATTATTGTTTGGCAAAAAAGAAAAAAGTAAAATACATTACGAACTGACCATTAAAAATGAACAGGGAAAATACACAAATGAATTTCAGGAATTATTGAAAGATTACTATCTAAAGCAGATGTAAGAGATTACGGAATCATTGAAGGTTCATTCAAGGTTGCCAACCTTGGCAAGTTCATTCCGGCCTGGAAATACTTTTTCAAAAATTGGCAAACTATACGACAATCTTTACGACATTAGTTTTTTATTACTCATTCCTTATCTTTAATGCTTACAAAAAAATAAATGGCAAAAGCAAATCATCCACTTGTTGGAATTATCATGGGCAGCGACAGCGACCTGAAAATTATGGAAGCATCCGCAACGCTTTTAAAAGATTTTAATGTTTCTTATGAGCTAACTATTGTCTCTGCACACCGCACACCTTTGCGGATGGTGGAGTACGCCACATCGGCGCATAAAAGAGGGTTGAAAATTATTATAGCCGGCGCCGGAGGCGCCGCACATTTACCCGGAATGATTGCTTCCTTAACCACATTGCCTGTTATCGGAGTACCTATAAAATCTTCCAACTCCATAGACGGATGGGATTCTATTCTTTCTATATTGCAAATGCCCAATGGGGTGCCAGTGGCTACTGTTGCGCTAAACGCAGCAAAAAACGCGGGCTTATTAGCAGTAGAAATATTAGCGGTAGCAGATGATAACCTCACCCAAAAGTTGATGGATTACAAAAATAAAATGCGCAAGGAGGTAGAAGAAAAAGCAAACAGGATCGAAAAGGGAAACACTAAATCTCTGCCGGATTAGTGGAAGCCGCCTTCTCATCAATGACACAAAACTCCTGTTCAAAAGTTAGTGACTCTTCATAAATAGTTTTGAAAAAGCCGCTCCCCCATTTGGCATAAAAAAACATAAAGTTATCGGTACGTTCCTGCAAGCCGCCGCCAGGAAATAATACCGAAAATAATTTAGACAATTGATTTTTCTGTGTGGTGAATTTATTTTTTTCGGCACGTAACATTTTCTTCTCTAAACCGGATATGGCATTTAATTGCTTTGTTTCCAAAGCCGCAGTATGTTGCTCAAGAGTAGTATCAATTTTTTTTACCAATGCTTTTATCTTCTCATAGATTTCCCTGAACTGCTGTTTCTCATTGTTTAGTTGTAATACCGACCCACTCTCCTTATGAATAATTTCATTAAACAGAACTGTTTCACCTTTAAAAAGATCAGGCACCTGAAATCCTGATTTTTGCAAATAGTCTCCATACTTTTTTTCAATAATCAAAAAAGAATTTCTTACCACTAAAACGGGGAAAGGAACCTCATAGTTATCAAACAGATCTTTCAGTTGCAGCCAGTAAGCCAGTTCGCCGCCACCG
The DNA here is from genome assembly GCA_039915005.1 of Ginsengibacter sp. GTDB lineage: Bacteria > Bacteroidota > Bacteroidia > Chitinophagales > Chitinophagaceae > Ginsengibacter. Next base: position 1,940 of record JBDSOE010000157.1, on the reverse strand, counting down.
CCAATCCACGCCACGTCAGGCAAAATAATTTCCTGGAACATTCCGCGCAAAATCACATTAGGGCTAAAGCGTTCGGGGTACAAGGCTAATTCATTTTTTATTTCTTCTTTTGAAAAAACAATATCGGTATCATGAACCCTAAAATGATCACCAGCCGCTACGATACGGTTTCTTAAATTATCTTTTAAATAAAACAAATTAATCTCGCGCGGGTAAGCCTGGGCTTTATATTTTTCAGCCAATCTTTCTGAAGAACGCGCAACGATTCCGGAAGGAGTGTTATTAAAAATATCATCTTCAAAAATGGACAGCATTTCTTTTTTTAATGAAGCATTATCAGGTAAAAGAACGATCAAACCATATTCTTTAAATAATTCATGAACGAATAAAAAAGTAGCTTCTTCAATGCTCGTGTTTTTTTGATAACATCGCTTCAAAAGACCTATTATTTCGTCTCCATATTTTTCAACAGATAATCTTCCTGAAATTTGTTCAATTAATTTTACAAGGTCATCATCAATTTTCATTCTTCCTACCGCGCCGGTTTGCTTAGTTTGCCATTCATATCTTTTGCCATCAATTACTATATGATTCAGTTCTTCCAGGTCAGCGTCTTCACTACCCACAAAAAAAACAGGAATAAAATTATATTCCGGTAATTGTTTTTGTAAAGTATCTGACAACTTTATGATGTGCATTATTTTGTAAATAAAATACAGGTGCCCCGTAAAAATATTAGGCTGGTGTGCTGTACAAACCGTAAAGGTATTTTCATTCAAAAGGGCACTGATATTAGATTGTACCTTGTTATTGTCTTTTATATTTTGGTACTGAAAATTAAGGTGCTCCACCAAAACAGAACGATTGGTACCAAATTTTTTTCTTTGAGAAATAGCAGATTTAATTCCTTCAAGACTTACGGGGTGTTCATAAAATTCGTTTAGTTCCGCTGCCTGATCCACATAATCCAATACAATTTTAGTAAACTTTCCCGTTTGAGAGTAAGGGATATATTGAGATATAAAATTTTTATGCAAGCTTTAAAATTTTTATATGCAAAGATAGAAGTAAAACGTACAGGAAGAATCGTAACTACCTGCTTCCACACAAGTAAAAAGCGCTCAATAAAAACTTATTTCATTTTATATGAAAATTAAAAAGAGTTAGTTTTTTCTCCCTTAGAAAATATCATAAATTCGTTCTCAAATCTTTTTGAAAATTCATAGACAAAAACGAAAATTAAAATGAGCTACAAAACTATTGCGAGCATTATGCTGGTTTCAATTTCCTTATCGGTAATGGCACAAACAAAGAGTAATGATCAATGGCAATCTCTCTTCAATGGTAAAAATCTGAATGGCTGGAAACAACTCAATGGCAATGCCTTATACACGGTGAAAAACGGTGAAATAATCGGCACCACTGTTGCCAACACGCCCAATTCATTTTTAGTAACAGAAAAGAAATACGGTGATTTTATTCTGGAGTTGGACCTCTTAGTAGATAACTCTATGAATTCAGGAATTCAAATTCGAAGTGAGAGCAAGGCAGAATACCAAAACGGGCGCGTTCACGGATACCAGGTAGAAGTGGACCCATCTGAAAGAGCCTGGAATGGCGGAATCTATGATGAAGCGCGCAGGGGATGGCTCTATACCATGGAATACAATCCGGCAGGGAAGAAAGCATTTAAAAATAATCAATGGAATAAATATCGCATTGAGTGTATTGGAAATACCATAAGAACTTGGATCAATGGAATCACCACAGCTAACCTGGTAGATGCTGAAACGCCAAGTGGTTTTATCGCGCTCCAGGTACATGCTATCGGCAATAACGAAAAGCCGGGAAAACAGATACGCTGGCGCAATATCCGGATTCAGACCAACAATCTTATCGCTTCACCGCTGGATAATATTTTTGTAGTCAATACCATTCCC
>JBDSOE010000154.1:0-4385 GCA_039915005.1 Ginsengibacter sp. | reverse complement strand
ATTATTCGTAAACTTAATAAAACGTTGCGCCTTTCTGCAGAAGTTTTAATTCACAATAATTTTAGCAAAAGAATTGGATTCAGCTTTTATTTTTCATAACAAAAGATCAAAATAAAAATAATTAAATTCCATTTTCACTTAAAAGTCATTTATTTTTATTTTAATGCAACAATCCTTTTCCTTTTCCCAACAAGCCTGGCGAAGACTCAAGAAAAATAAAGGCGCCATGGCTGGGCTCATAATAATTGCCATGGCTGTGCTTATCGGCATTTTTGCCTACTTTTTGGGTACAGATACCACACCCAATGCAGACAGGCAGATTGTAGAAATACAAGCGCGAAAGCCTGGATTCACACAATTATTTATTAAAATAAAAAAAGAAAAAGAGATTCATCCCACCGGATTTTTTTCCCGCCTGCTTTTTGGCGCGGAAGACAAATACAATTACATCCCTGTTAATGGCTTTACAGAAAATGAAGATTCTGTTTATGTGGAAAAATACATCGATGAGGGGTTGCAGGAAAAACAAGTTTTTCCAAAAAATATTTTACCGGGAAAAAATTATATTACTTCCAAAACTTTTCACCTGGGCACAGATAAATTCGGTAGGGATATTCTGAGCAGGCTGATTGTGGGAGTGCGTGTAAGCCTTGCCGTAGGGTTAATAACAGTCTTGATTTCTTTATCCATCGGAATTATGTTGGGCGCTGCGGCCGGATACTTTGGGGGCAAAACGGATAATATCATTATGTGGTTTATCAATGTAATATGGAGTATGCCCACATTGCTATTGGTTTTCGGGATCACGCTTACTTTAGGAAAAGGTTTCTGGCAAATATTTATTGCTGTTGGGTTAACGATGTGGGTAAGTGTGGCGCGTGTAGTGCGCGGGCAGGTATTGGCCTTGCGTGAAATGGAATACATACAGGCGGCAAAGGCTTTGGGATTAAAAAACATGCGCATTATTATCAGGCACATTCTTCCCAATGTGTTGGGTCCGGTAATGGTAATCGCTGCATCCAATTTTGCAAGCGCCATAATTATTGAAGCGGGATTGAGCTTTCTGGGAATTGGAATACAACCTCCCACGCCAAGCTGGGGTCTGATGATAAAAGAAAATTACAATTTTATTATCACCCATAACCCTGCACTGGCACTGGCGCCAGGCATTGCGATTATGATTTTGGTACTGGCGTTTAACCTCCTGGGAAATGGACTAAGAGACGCGTTAGATGTGCGGGGCTAAAGTGGTTGGTGTTTGGAAAATCAGAATTTTCCTGTTTGGCGATTCATTCTGTCTTTCTATTCTTCCGCACTTACCCTTGGGCTTCTATTAAAACTTTCTGCAAGTGATATCAGCGTTTCCGTGCGTTCGATACCTTTTATTTTTTGCAGGTCATCGTGCAAAATTCCTCTAAGCTGGTTAATATCCTTGCAAACAATTTCGATGTACATACTGTAATTTCCGGTGGTATAATTCAGCCTCACTATTTCAGGGATTTTTTCCAATTCTTTAGCTACTACATCATACAAGGAACTTTTCTCCAGGAAAATACCTACGAAGGCAGTAATGTCAAAACCCAATTGTTTTAAATTTACTTTTAATCTTTTACCTTTTACGATTCCGAATTCTTCGAGTTTTTTGATGCGAACATGAATGGTACCTCCACTGACGAAAAGCTTTTTACCCAATTCAGCGTAAGGCGTTTCAGCATTTTCCAGCATTTCCTGGATGATCTGTAAATCCAATTTATCAATATTAAACTTTGCCGCCATTTTGTTTTTTGTTTTTAGATGATTTGTATAAAAGAGCTAAACTATTTAAAATTTTTCTATATTCCAAGTAATTATGTTAAAATATTTGTTTAATAAACGCTTAGTATTTAGATTTGCGTCAGATTAGTTCTTACAAATTGTGGGGTGATGAAATTTTTGGCAGACATGCCCTCTTGTCTCGGGGGTGAGGATCACAGGATAAACGTAACATAGAGCCGCTCTGATGAAAATCAGGACGACCAGGGTTGACCACTCAACTTCCTTTGTGTTATAGCTAACTGCCTCGTGAAGGTTCGAACCCTTCCCCTACAGCTTTTCATTGTTTTGTGCAGCCTTTGTGAATTAATTTTGCAAAGGCTTTTTTTATGCAATTAATTTTCCTTATTAAGCATCAGCGGCTCTATATAGCTTCTATTTATATCTATTTCAATTTCAGCAACGCCACACATTCTATGTGATGGGTATGCGGGAACATATCAACGGGCTGTAGCTTTTCTACTATAAATTTTTCACTCAGCAATTGCAGGTCACGGGCCTGTGTGGCTACATTGCAACTCACGTACACTATTTTTGGTGGCGCTATTTCCATCAGCTTTTGTACAAGTTTTGCATGAAGGCCTGCCCGTGGCGGATCAACAATCACTATATCTGGCCGGCCATGCGATTTGAAAAAATCATCGTTGCAAATTTTAATTACATCTCCGGTATAAAATGAAGTGTGTTGCAAATTATTGAGCACGGCATTTTCTTTTGCATCGTTTACGGCATCTTCAATTACATCTACACCCACTATTTTTTTTACTGAGTTACTCAAAAATATTCCGATACTTCCAGTGCCGCAATACAGATCATATACAATTTCTTCGCCGCCGGGGGCTGCAAAATCTTTTACCACATTATAAAGTACCTCAGCCTGTTTGGTGTTGGTTTGAAAAAAAGATTTGGCTGAAATTTTAAAATTAAATTCTTCCAGTTTTTCAATTACATACCCTTTCCCTGAAACAATTTTTGGATCGAGATCATAAATACTGTCATTCCATTTTGGATTGATGGTGTATAATAAGGTAGTAATCTGCGGAACTTTTTCTAATAAATAATTACACATCTTTTCTCTTTCCGTTTCATCATCATAACCGAAAACGATATTCACCATCAGTTGCCCGGTGGTGCAATACCGGAGAATAATATTTCTTAAAAACCCTTTGTGTTCCTTAATGTCGTAATAACTTAACTTATTTTCTTTTGCATAATCGCGCAGGTAATTCCTAATTTCGTTATTTACATCATCCATCAGCCAGCATTCTGTAATATCAATAATTTTATCGTACAGCCGGGGAACGTGATAGCCTAAGGCGCCTCCCGGCCATTCATCTTCGCCCAGTGTTTTTAATTCATCCGGGAGTAAATATTTTTTGTTGCTGAAAGTGAATTCAAGTTTGTTCCTGTAATGAATTGTTTTCTCAGAACCGATTATGGGCAATACCAGAGCGTCTTCTATTTTGCCGATTCTTTTAAACGCGTCTCTTGTCTCCTGCTCTTTGTATTCCAACTGTTTTTGATAGGGAAGCATTTGCCATTTGCATCCGCCGCAGATACCAAAGTGAACACAAAATGGCATTACTCTTTCTTTACTGAATTCTTTTATTGCAATGGCTTTCCCTTCGGCCCAGTCTTTTTTGTTCCTGGTTATCCATACATCCACTACATCTCCCGGTACTGCGCCCTCAATGAAAATAACTTTGCCATCTATGCGGGCAAGTGATTTTCCTTCTGCGGCATATCCCGTAACCAATACATTTTCGAGGGTAATTTTTTTTCTTTTCACGCCGGCAAAAATAGTTTTTGTTTGTGAGGGTTAGTAGCGTAATCTAAAATGTTAAGTATTTTGCAACGTATTTTTTTACAATTCAAATTGGATATTTTTGTTACCTATTTTTTTATCCCATGAAGATTATCTTTTCGCTCCTGTTATGGCTTCTTTCATTTTCATTTGCTTACGCACAAGGGTTTAAAACTACTCTGGAATCGCCCGATTATAAAAGCGGCCTCGCCTATCTTACTTACTACTATGGTAAAAACATGAACGTTGAGGACTCCGCAGTTGTCAATTCAAAAGGTGTAGCTATATTTCAAAAAAAAGAAAAGATACCTCCCGGTGTTTACTCCATTGTGTTTCCGGGCAAAAATAAATTCTACGATTTCCTGGTTGACAAAGGCCAAAACATCACCATCAAAGCAGACACAACGGATCTGATCAATAAAACAACTGTGGAAGGTTCTAATGAAAACATTCTTTTTCAACAATATCAAAAATTTGCGGCGGCAAAAGGAGCATTGATGCAAAAAGAGATGGAGGCTTTTAAATCGTCTCCGTCAAAAAGGGATAGTGCGCTTCATGAAAAGAAATACAATGAATTGAATGGCGAATTAAATAATTTTCGCGGCGAAATAATTGCTAAAAATCCGGGTTCCATGCTGGCAGCTATACTCACAAGCATGAAAGAGCCAAAGGGGTTGAATACGCATCCCGTAACAAGACAGGATTCTATTGATAATTACCAGTATTATAAAAAGCATTATTGGGATGGAATTACGTTTATGGATGACCG
>JBDSOE010000116.1:0-3848 GCA_039915005.1 Ginsengibacter sp. | reverse complement strand
ACCGGTTTGCGGCCCACATTTGGATCCATCAGCCGTTCAGGCGCTATGACACTTTCATGGAGCCTTGATAAAGCAGGCCCCATCTGCAGAAGCGCCGAAGATGCCGCCATCGTTTTTAATTATTTACATGGTACTGATGGGAAAGATGCAGCAGCAGTAAATATGCCTTTTAATTATACAGGAAAAGTCAATCTCTCTAAAATGAAAATCGCTTATGCAAAAAATTATTTTGGGAAAAAAGATACATTGGGAAATGAAAATAATGTATTGGACGTTTTCAGGAGAGCAGGCGCAACACTCATCCCTGTTGATTTTCCGGATTCCGGTATTTACAATTTTGATATGATTGGAATTGTGATCGGTTCTGAAAGTGCCGCTGCCTTTGATGGATTTACCAGGACTGGCCTCGATGATAAAATGACGCGCCAGGGAAAAGGAGAATGGCCTAATTATTTTCGGGCAGCAAGATTTATTCCTGCTGTGGAATACATCAATGCCAATCGCCATCGCTATCTTTTGATCCAAAAAGTAAATGAAGTAATTGAAAAATACGATGCCATTATTTGTCCTACATGGGGTGGAAACCAGGCGGCTATTACGAATTTGACGGGGCATCCCGCAATTAGTTTCCCCACGGGTTTCAATAAAAAGAATACACCAACAGGGATTACGCTCGTTGGTAAATTATATGACGAAGCCACGTTATTGGCAGTTGCAAAAGCCTACCAGGATGCAACGGAGTGGAACAAAATTCATCCTGAATTTTTTAAATAAAACATTCAACGATACAGTAACTTCCTTTTTAAATTCCTCATGGCCAAAGAAACCAAACGAATCTAAAAAAATTGATTTGTACTTTGCAAATTAATAACGTCGAATCTTTTAATAATAAAAATTACAAAATGAACAAAGTCCTGCTCACTTTTTTTCTAATTTTTACTTTTCAATTTTCTTTTGCACAAACAAAAATTACCGGTTTTTATGAAAAGAATATTTCAACACAATTAAAAACAGAATCTGATTTTGATAAAAATCTGAGCAAAGAAAATATTGGCGAAAACATTAAAAGGCTTTCCGCCAAACCCCATCACCTCAGCTCTCCGGGTAGCAAAGAGAATGCTGAGTACATTTTAAATCAATTTAAAAAATTTGGGTGGGATGCAGAAATGGAAACCTTTCATGTGCTCTTTCCCACACCAAAAACAAGGGTGCTCGAAATGACCTCGCCCCGCACTTATAAGGCTTTATTAAAAGAACCTGCATTAAAAGAAGACGCCACCAGCGGGCAATCGGGACAATTGCCTACCTACAATGCCTTTAGTGCCGATGGAGATGTAACCGGAGAATTGGTGTTTGTAAATTACGGGTTGCCGCAGGATTATGAAGTGTTGGACAGAATGGGAATTGATGTAAAAGGAAAAATTGTAATTGCCAAATACGGTCATAGCTGGCGCGGCACCAAGCCAAAAGTAGCCCAGGAACATGGCGCCATTGGTTGTCTCATTTACAGCGACCCGGCCGATGATGGATACTTCCAGGGAGATGTATATCCAAAAGGCGCTTTTAAAAATGAGTACGGCGTGCAGAGAGGATCCGTAATGGACATTGTAATTTACCCCGGCGATCCTCTTACTCCGGGAATCGGCGCTACAGAAAATGCCGAAATATTAGAAAGGCTGAAGGCGCCGAATCTTTTAAAAATTCCGGTACTTCCCATAAGCTATCACGATGCAACACCCTTATTGGAATCGCTTGACGGCCCTATAGCTCCCAACGACTGGCATGGCGGTTTACCCTTCGCCTATCATATAGGAGCCGGCAAAACCAAAGTACATTTAAAGCTTGCTTTCAACTGGGATATCGTTCCGCTTTATGATGTAATTGCTAAAATAGAGGGCAATCAATTTCCCGACGAATGGGTAATCAGGGGGAATCATCATGATGCATGGGTAAACGGCGCGGGCGATCCGGTGAGCGGATTATCGGCTATGCTTGAGGAAGCAAAATCAATAGGAGAATTATTAAAAACCGGATGGAAACCCGCCCGCACTATTGTGTATTGTGCATGGGATGGTGAAGAGCCTGCTTTACTCGGCTCCACAGAATGGTTAGAAACACATCAAAAAGAATTGGTGCAAAAAGCGGTAATATATATTAATACGGATGGCAATGAACGCGGCTTTTTATACGCTGAGGGTTCTCATACCCTGGAACCATTGATGGATGAAATAGCAAAAAATGTCATTGATCCACAAACCAATGTAAATGTGTTTAATCGCAGAAAAGCACGCGAAGTATTAGTGGAAAAAAATGTAGAGAAGAAGAAAAAAATATTGGATCAGAAAGATTTGAAATTGGGCGCTATGGGGTCGGGTTCCGATTATTCTTCTTTCATTCAACATGCAGGAATACCCGCTTTAAATCTTGGTTATGGTGGTGAAGGAAATGGAGGTGAATATCATTCTATTTATGATTCTTACGACCATTATAGCCGGTTTAAAGATCCCGGTTTTCAATACGGAGTTACGCTTGCCCAAACTGCCGGGCGTGCGGTATTGCGCATGGCCAATGCCGATATACTGCCTTTTGATTTTACCCATATGTACAATACGGTAAATGGTTATTCCGATGAATTATTAAGCCTGCTGAAAGATTCAAGAGAATCTACAGAAACAGAGAACAGGATCATTAATTCGGGAGCATATAAAACTGGCGAAGACCCTACCAAAAAATTCATCAGCCCTGTAGTAAAACCAGAAGTTCCATTCCTGGATTTTTCTCCATTGCAAAACGCATTAGTAAAACTGAAAGAAAGCGCCGATAGTTTAAAATCTGTTTTCCAGAATAAAATAAAAACAAATACAGTAACCGCGGCATTCAATCAATCTCTTTACCAGGCCGAACAACAATTACTTACGAAAGAAGGATTACCGCGCAGGGCATGGTACAAGCACACTTTGTATGCGCCTGGATTTTACACAGGTTATGGAGTAAAAACAATGCCGGGTATTCGTGAAGCTATTGAACAAAGAAACTGGAAAGAAGCGAAGGAACAAATTGAGGTGGATGCAAGAGCAATTACCCGGCTTTCAGATTATCTTACTGTTATTTTATCGTCAAAATGATTAATGGGTGGGTTATGTTTTTTTATTTCGCGTATCAACAATAAAAATAAATCATGGGTCATGTAAGAATCATTTCCGGAGCTAAGCGCATCGCGTTGGTGGCACACGATAATAAAAAGAAAGACCTGATGGAATGGGCTTATTATAACAGAACCGTTTTATCGCAGCATGAACTCTTTGCCACAGGAACCACAGGAAGATTATTGGAAGAAAAGCTGAATCAGCCAGTAAAAAAATTATTGAGCGGCCCGCTCGGCGGCGATCAGCAAATGGGCGCCATGGTAGCTGAAGAGAAATTGGATATGATGGTTTTCTTTTGGGATCCAATGGAAGCACAACCCCATGACAGCGACGTGAAAGCCTTGCTGCGACTCGCTGTTGCCTGGAATATTCTATTGGCGTGCAACCGCTCTTCGGCAGATTTCATTTTGACTTCTGTTTTAATGCAGGTAGATTATCCGGTCGTGGTTCCTGATTATTCGGGGTATTTGAAAAGAAAGTTAATTGATTAAAATTAGAAAATATTCCACCTTCTCTTATCGTTTGAATTTGTTTCTGGGATCTCTTTTCTTATGAAACAAGGGAGTTATAATGATTGTATATTTTATAGTCTATAAAATATACAATTAAAATATTTGCTATTTTTTGTGATGTAATAATTGTTCTATCCTTTTGTTTACTTCTTCATGAGAAATAACATCTCCCTCTTTTTGTTATTGTTCA
>JBDSOE010000031.1:0-3751 GCA_039915005.1 Ginsengibacter sp. | reverse complement strand
CCAAATTGTCGCAGCCATTAAGCAATAAAAGCGATAAGAAAAAGAAAGATGCTGAAGCAGAAGTAACTGAAATGGAAGAGCACGAAGCAGCATTGGTTGATATGGGTAAATTAACTGTAAATGATCTTTTTGAAGAAGTAAATAAAAGAGTTCAAAACAGCGCTGACACGGTATTAAAACGCCAGTTGGCCATGATTGTTGAACGCAGAACATTACCCGCAAAACGAAGAGGATTTAATCAAAAAGCAAAAATAAACGGTCAAACATTATTCCTGCGATCAGGAGAATACAGCGATGGCACCCTGGGAGAAATATTTATTGATATGGCCAAAGAAGGCGCTACCATGCGTAGTATGCTCAACTGCTTTTCCATTGCCATTTCCATTGGCCTTCAGTATGGTGTGCCACTGGAAGAATTTGTAGATAAATTTGTGTTCACCCGCTTTGAGCCATCGGGAATGGTAGAGCATCCGAATATTAAAAGCGCAACTTCCATTATTGATTTTATTTTCCGTTCTCTGGCGTATGAATATTTGGGAAGAAATGACCTGGTGCATGTGTTGGATAAACCCGAGGTAGAGAATCTGGGCAATGAACCCTGGGATGAAAACACGCCCACTATCGGCGATCGTGTTCCTGAATTGAGCGAAGTGCGCGTAACAGGAGTTACTAACGTTAAAGCACAAACGAAACCATACAGGGCTGCATACGCGAAAAGAACCGACCATAGCCAGGACGCGGTAAATGCGGCAGCAAAAAATATGCAAAGCGATGCGCCGGCCTGTAATGTTTGCGGACATATTACCATCCGCAGCGGAACTTGTTACAAATGTTTGAATTGCGGAAACAGCATGGGATGCAGCTAAAAATTAATTACTAACGACGCATATATAAGAAGCCATCTTCAAAAGAGATGGTTTTTTTTATTTGTCCGTTTAACTGTTTCGTCAAAAGATATTTCATCAAAAAAAATTTTGCAGTTTCAATTTTCCAATACATCTTTGCGCCAGTTCTTTGTTATTCACTTATCAAGAAAGGCAGAGGGATATGGCCCAATGACGCCTTAGCAACCTAAAATGTTTTCACAAACATTAAAAGGTGCTAACTCCATTCCGACAACAGTCGGAACAGATAAGACAGATTCAAGTTTTGATTTAATTGCGTTTGGCGTTTGCCAATAAAATATATTAACTCATCTGATCTGTCAGGTGAGTTTTTTTTATGCCCCGCAAGCGGATAAAAAATTCACCTGACAGAGATCTTATTCTGCTGTTTTTTTTGATAAATGATTTAGCAAGGAGGGTTACAATCAAATTCTTTTAAAATTATAAAATCAAAAAAAATGAGTACAGCAACACAGATCATTCACAGCATTCCTTCTGATCCCTTAACAGGCGCCATTTCAGTTCCGATTTATCAAACGTCCACATTTGTGCAGGATGCACCTGAAAAAAATAAAGGATACGATTATTCACGCACAGGAAACCCTACACGCGCTATTTTGGAATCTTTGGTAGCAAAGCTCGAAAACGGAAGTACCGGAGTTGCCTTTAGCAGCGGGCTTGCAGCCATAGATGCTGTAGTAAAATTATTATCAGCGGGAGATGAAATACTTGCCGTAGATGATATTTATGGCGGCGCATTCCGCCTTTTTACTCACATCTATGAAAAATTTGGAATTAAAGTAAACTATGTGGACACTTCAAAAATTGAAAATGTAGTAGATGCTATCACGCCAAAAACGAAATTAGTATGGGTAGAAACACCAACCAATCCCACGCTTAAAATCTCCGACATTGCTTCTATTGCAGAAGTTTCCAAAGCGAACAACTGTCTCTTTTGTGTGGACAATACTTTTGCTTCACCCGCTTTACAACAACCTTTAAACCTGGGTGCGGACATAGTGGTTCATAGCGCCACAAAATACCTTGGCGGCCATAGCGATTTGATAGCCGGCGTGGTTATAGCAAAGAATGAAGAATTAGGGGCTAAAATAAAATTTATTCAAAATGCAAGCGGCGCCATACTCGCTCCCTTCGATAGCTGGCTGGTAATTCGCGGTATTGAAACTTTGCATTTAAGAGTAAAACAACATTGTGCCAATGCACAGGCAGTTGCCGAATTTTTAGAAGAACAACCTGAAGTGGATAAAGTGTTTTATCCCGGACTGCCTTCTCATTTCAATCATGAAATTGCTAAAAAACAGTCAAGCGGATTTGGCGGTGTCGTTTCCTTTTCATTAAAAGAAGATACCATTGAAGCGGCAAAAACTTTTGTTACCGGTACCCGTTATTTCAGACTTGCGGAAAGTTTGGGCGGTGTAAAAAGCTTACTATGCCACCCTGCCACCATGACTCATAAATCAATCCCGGACGACATCAGAAAAGCATCCGGTGTTAGCGACGGGCTTGTTCGTTTGTCAGTAGGTATTGAAGACGTAAAAGATTTAATAGAGGATTTACGGGATGCTTTGCAAAAAGTGAATGCGCATAAGGTCAAATCAACGAAAGCGGAATTAGCTTAAACAAAACAGTATCCATTGGCATAAAAACCGGTAAAATTTTCAATGCACTTTTATTTATAAATTTGCGTACCAAAGTTTTCCGGTTTTAATAAAAAGAGAAGGCTTATTAATAGTATCCAATCAATAAAAAATAAAATGCAAAATCATAAGAAATTAGTATTAGGGGTTTTTGGTTTCGGCGTAGTGGGCGAAGGGCTTTACAAAGTGCTCCATCAAACACCATCACTTAGTGCTGCTATAAAAAAAGTGTGTATTAAACATAGCGGCAAAAAGCGCAATGCACCTGCTGAATTATTTACAGATGATAAAGAAGTATTACTGAATGATTCTTCAATAAACGTTATTGTGGAATTGATAGACGATGCGGATGCGGCTTACGATATTGTGCGCACTGCTTTGCTGAATGGCAAATCGGTGGTGAGTGCCAACAAGAAAATGATTGCCGCGCATTTGCCGGAATTACTGCAATTGCAACAACAAACCGGCCTGTCCTTTCTTTATGAAGCGGCGTGCTGCGCATCCATTCCTGTGATCCGCAACCTGGAGGAATATTATGATAATGATCTGTTGCATTCCATTAGCGCGGTGGTAAACGGCTCCACCAATTTTATTCTTACCAAAATGTTTGACGAGCAGCTTTCATTCAGAAATGCATTGATTCAGGCGCAGCAACTGGGTTTTGCAGAAAGCGATCCCTCACTGGATGTAGAAGGATATGATGCTATAAACAAATGGACATTTTTACTCACGCACGCCTATGGTATTTTGCCTAAAAAAGATGAACTTATTTTCACCGGCATACAGCACGTGAACAGCGAAGACGCTGCGATGGCTACAAAAAAAGACAGCGTTATTAAATTAGTGGCACGTGCGAAAAAATTAAATAACGGAAAAGTGGCTGCTTTTGTATTGCCCCAGTTTGTAAAAAAAGAAGACCAACTGGCGTTTATTAAAGATGAATATAATGGCGTGGTCATTGAAAGCTCGTTTGCCGATAAGCAATTCTTTTATGGCAAGGGAGCCGGAAGTTTGCCCACAGCCTCTGCAGTTTTAAGCGATATTTCCGCCCTGCGATACGACTACAAATACGAGTATAAAAAATTGTATCATCATGTGCCTAATGAGCTTACCAATGATTTTTATGTAAAAGTTTACATTGGCTTTACGGATTGGGAGCACGTACGGAAATAGGATTTTGAAAGTATAGAAGAATGGCATTCCAACGAC
>JBDSOE010000281.1:0-3739 GCA_039915005.1 Ginsengibacter sp. | reverse complement strand
AAAGAAAAGTAAGGACAAATACTACTGTAGAAATTGCAGTAAGAATTTTTTTCAGTGTCATAAAAAAGGTTTGAGATTTACAATAAGATTTTATTTAAACAAACAGTTTGCTTAAGGCTCTGATTTAGCAATTGTGATTCTTACCCGAATCACAATTTAAAAACCGAACCTATGTATATTTAATCGGGAGATTGAGGGAAACAGTTGCCTGTAAAAAAATCCGTTTTAAAAAATAATTGAAGAATCAGTATTCGTTTATTTAATCCTGCATGTGTAACGGTGATAGGTATCCGGAAATAAAATTCATTTTTTGTTAAGTTCAACAGGTCTCCAACTGAAATGAATATATAAAAAGGACCTTTATAAAAAGGCCCTTTTAAGAAAACAAACGGGATGGGATTAAAAGTGTTTAATTTTTATTGATATACCCGAAAAGCCCATGACTTTCATCGGCCGGGCCGGCGGTAAAATAGAGTCGTTTAGGGTCTGCATTGTGAATATTACTTTCAATTGCCCACAATCCGTCTATGGCAATTTTATGCCCCAAATCATCTATCAGGCTTCCCACAAAGTCGCCCTTATCCGTATATACATTAATGAGTCCATCGCCAAAGTTTCCTATCAGAATCGCGTTGGGTATCGGAGAGAAATCCGAGGCCTGTGGTACAATGCCCCACGGAGAATTAAGAGCTCCTTTAGAAGCAAAACGTTTTATCAGTTGGCCTTTTGTACTAAAAATATCTACATATCCATTACCCGGTCCTTTCTGGTCATCCTCGTTATCAGGGGCTTTATGTTTGGCATAAGTTACGAACAATTTGCCATCAATATTTCTGATATTGAAGGGGCCATAACTGGCAGGAATGGAAGGATCATGAAATGGCTTGTCGGTAACATATTTAAATGTGCTGTCGAAAACATCTACTTTGCCGCCTTTGAAATTGGCAACATAAAGGAAATTCGCTGTTCCATCATTGCCCATTGCCATTCCTTTATACACCGCCTCCTCCTGCGATCTGTCTGCAACCAGGGCAGCCGTGCTTCCTCCGTTCCAGGCAGTGATGGTACCATCTTCACCGCAAAAAATAAACCGTGCGGGTTTGCTGTTTTCCGGAATTACAAAACCGGTAGTGCCATTAAATACCTGTCCGGTAGGCGCGCCATTTCCGCCCTGGATAGTAACCGGTGGAATTACTGTCATCCCGTCTTTGTTATAAATAACGCTCACACTTGTGTGATTGGCAGAGATCCACAAGGGGCTGGTAGCAGAAAAAGAAATACCCCACGGATTTACAAGGGCAGGGTCAATTCTTGCGGCGCCATATCCGTCCACATCCGAAACAAGATTTGTCTGATGATAGCCATTTAAAAGGAGGGGAGGCAATTCGTGCTTTTTACAACCGTTGATTGACATAAAAAACACAGCTAAAATAAGGACACCTTTTAAAGGCGGAGTCATCACTCCAGGCATAATTTTTTTCATTTTTAAAATTTTATATGGTGATAAAATAGATCCTCAATTGAAATTGAAAGGTTCTTCCATGAAAAAATATCTATATTTTCTTTGCCTCATTAACCCTGCCAAAAAGTAATCATGCGGATATCATCTCTTGTCATCGTATCTTTTGGGAATGGGTTGCCTGGGTAGGGAAATAATTTCAAAAAAATAAAGAATCACTTTATGAATTAATTTTCCTGGTAAATGAAGAATAGAAATAAAGCCAAAAAATATATCCGTATTTCTGGCTTCCCCTGATAAAGTTTGCTGATTATTTTTTGGCAAATGGTTTTACATTCAGCGTAAACAAAACGCCGGCGTTATAGAGTTTTACTTTTCCGTATCCCACTCCGCTGAAAGGAATATTTAGATAAGGCTCTGCCGTGATAGAAATGTTATTCTTTAATTTTTTTTCATAGCCTGCAGATAATCTGGCGGAAGAAAAATAATGGTGGTTTTTATTGCTAATGGAATAACTGCTATACGAATTTTGGCCTGAAGGATTTTTGGAAAAATAATGATAATCTTCTTTCTTCATAAAGAAAGAAGATAAACCGGCTGAGGCAAACCATACCTTTTTTGAAGTTTGACTAAAATTATAATTAATGATCAAAGGCACTTCATAGACTTTACAATCTGCGCCAATATACTCCAGGTCGGGAAAATAATTCCAGAACCTTGCAGGCGGATGGTAATCGGATACTTTGGCATCATACACTTTTCTTTCAACATAAAAACCGGTTCTTACCGCCCATCTTTTGCTGAATTGATAGCTTACTCCGGCACCATAAGCGAAGTTTATTTTTCCAACGTTATTCATACTTACAGCGCTTATATCCGGGCCCGCAGAGAAATGGAGCGAAAATGAATTATTAAATAGATTCCTTCTTTTTGGTGTGATGATCTTTTTATCAGGAACATTTTTATTTCCTTTTATTGAAGAACTATTTTTTTTACTTTCAAAAGTGTTATTGTTTACGGTTGCTGTTGACAAATCTTTTGTTGCAACTTTAAAAGTATTTTCTGAATTAACCGGTGGTTCTGCTATACTATTTTTATCCGGATTTATAATTTGTGGATCAAGGCTGCTCTTATTTTCATCCGCATCATGTAACCGGTAAGAAAACACCTCTTTATTCCCTGTTGCTTCTTCAGTTATTCTTTTTTGTTCCCGGTTGCCTTTGACTATTTTTTTAGAAAAAGAAGATTGATTAACCGGCTCGTGCAGGGATAACTGTGATGATGGAATGCCATCCTTATGAATGTTTTTGATGATGGAGTTTGCAGAATTAATAATAACGTTATCCTTGGTTCCTGTTGATGCTATGGATACCTTCTCTTTTGGCAGAGCGTATGTTCCTTCTGTGTTGCCCCACGGATGGTTTATCAGCAATAAGGTAGCTGTTGCCAAAAACAACAAAAGAAACAACCAGAATATTTTTCTATTATCCTTTTTGGTTTGCGGCATTTCTTTATCCAACAACATTTCCATGGCGCTCCATGCCCCTTCAAGGTAGGCGGGATCGTTATGAGAAGCGGCCTCCTGAATTTTTATGTCTAATTTATCAGGCTTCATTTTTTATTAAAACCGTTTTATGAGAATTAAATAATATTTTCTGTAATTGAATTTTTGCCTTTGACAGGTTTGATTTTGAAGTGCCAATGGCTATGCCCAATCTTTCAGCAATTTCATTATGGGAGAATCCTTCAATTATGTATAAATTTAAAATCGTTCGGTAAGCAGGAGTTAGATTCCGGATGGACTTAATAATTTCATCGTAAGAAATTTTATCCAAAACATTTTCTTGTATGTCGGGTGTTTCTATCATCTTATCGCTAAAAGAAGTAGCTGTTTCGTATTTGTAATACTTACGGTTATGGTCAATGGCTGTATAGATCATAATCTTGCGAAGCCATCCTTTAAAAGAACTGATTACATCGGTGTAGGCCGGTGTAAAGCGGTGTATTTCTTTAAATATTTTAAGAAAGCCATCGTTTAGAATTTCTGTTGCATCTTCCTGCTTATTGGTATAGCGCGAGCACACAGACATTGCATAACCATAATAAGAGCTGAAAATCTTTTTCTGGCTATCACGGTTATTAAGGCTGCAGCCTCTGATATGTAATATTAATTCTTCTGTAGAGAGCAAGTTAACTGCTTTACTTTTTTTCTCTAATCGTAATAGACAATACTTTGGTTGCCTCTTACCCAAAGTAAAGTTAAACAGGATTTTTGTTTTA
>JBDSOE010000225.1:0-5547 GCA_039915005.1 Ginsengibacter sp. | reverse complement strand
GAAGAAATAAGATTATCTCATGCATGAAATTGTAAACGATAAGGCTACCCGGTATGCTACTCATTTTTCTGAGCCAACGGATGAATTGTTGCGGGAAATAGAAAATTATACCGGGCAACATCATGCTTATGCGAATATGCTGAGCGGGCCTTTGCAAGGCAAACTTCTTGAAATGCTCAGCGCCATCATTATGCCCGAAAGAATTCTGGAGATAGGAACGTTTACGGGCTATAGCGCATTATGCCTTGCCAAAGGGCTTGCACAAAATGGGAAATTACATACCATAGAATTGAGGCCGGAAGATGTCCAACTTTCTAAAAATTTTTTTGCAAAATCTTCACATCGTAACCAGATAATTTTACACGAAGGAAACGCGTTGAATATTATCCCGGAATTGAAAGAGACGTGGGATTTAATTTTTATTGATGCAGATAAAGGCAATTATATTAACTATTACGAATTAACTTTGCCGCATTTGAGAAGGGGAGGTGTGATATTGGCCGACAATGTATTATTTCATGGCGAGGTATTGGAAGATAAGATTAAAGGCAAGAACGCCATAGCCATCCAGGCTTTTAATGAACATGTGGCGGGAGATGAAAGGGTGCAGCGTGTAATCATGACCGTTAGAGACGGGCTTATGCTGATCAGGAAAAAATAAAATTTATTACGCGGATATTTATTTACTTAATTTTTATTAATAAAAATGATGAGCAGGATTTGTTTCATTTTCTTTTTTTTAACAGGATGTGTGGTATCGTCTTTTGCTCAAAAGATTACACCCGCCCAATACGTGGCCGAATATAAAGACCTTGCTATTCGGGAAATGAAGCGCATGGGCGTACCGGCCGCTATTACTTTGGCACAGGGAATTTTGGAAACGGAAAGTGGCAATAGCCTTTTACTGCAAAGATCAAACAATCATTTTGGCATTAAATGTAAGAGTAGCTGGACAGGCGATAGCGTAAGCCATGACGATGATGAGGCGGGAGAATGTTTCCGCATGTATAAGGATGCGGAAGATTCTTATCGAGATCATTCTAACTTTTTAAGAGGCAACGATCGCTATGCATTTCTTTTTAAACTGAATCCTACCGACTACAAAGACTGGGCGTACGGATTGCGGAAAGCCGGATATGCCACCAATCCACGCTATCCTGAAATTTTGATCAAACATATAGAGACTTATAACCTACAGCAATATACTCTTGAGGCTGTTAGTGAGGTCCCTGTTTTTGATGCTTCAAAGTATAAAACAGACCCGGAAGTAGCAATTTCTGATGTGGCAACGGATGCCATTTTACCAACTTCAACTATTTCTGATAACCGGATTTCAAAGCTTACCATAAATGGATCAGGCGCTTTGTTTGTGCCCAAAGGCACTTCCTTGCTGGCCATAGCCACTGATAATAATATTAATCTTTCGCGGTTGCTCCAAATAAATGATTTAAAAAAAGATGGCCTTCTTGAGAAGGATCAGTTTGTTTTTTTAGAGAAGAAACAAAAGCAGGGCAACCGTAATTTTTGCATGGCAGAGCCGGGTGAATCATTATATGATGTGGCGCAAAAGAATGGGATAGTATTGCAAAGCCTTTGTGAATATAATTACCTTTCACCTAATGATAATATTGTGGCGGGCACTAAAATTTTTCTAAGGCCACAGCCTATGGCAGTGGTAAATAATCAAACACCGGTGGCATCGCAAAGAGTAATAGAAAGGAAGGTGCCGGCAGAAAATAATCAGTTTCAAATTCATGAAGTGCAGGCTAAGGAAGGCTTGTATTCTATTTCAAAAAAATATGGCGTTTCCGTTTCTCAAATAAAAGAGTGGAATAAACTTAACAACGACAATTTGCAAATTGGCCAAAGGCTTATCATTTCAAAATAATTTATGGCTCTTATAAAAGTACACGACAAGGAGTTTATTCCTTATTTAACTTCCGAAGAAATTGAGGAACAGGTAGAAAGAGTGGCCGCAGAAATCAATAAGGATTATGTGGGAAAAAAGCCTTTATTTATTGCCATTCTCAATGGCGCTTTTATTTTTGCGGCCGATCTTTTTAAAAAAATAAATGGGGATGCTGAAATTTGTTTTATAAAGTTAGCTTCTTACAAAGGTGTAAAATCTACCGGCAAAGTAATTACCGCCATAGGACTCGATGCCGAACTTTATGGCAGGGATATTATTATTGTGGAAGACATTGTAGATACCGGAAAAACATTGTCGCAATTTTTGCCACAAATAGAACATCAGCATCCTGCCTCTCTGAAGATTGCTGCGCTTTTGCATAAGCCTGATGCTATCATCCATCCTATCAAAATTGATTATTTGGGCTTCACCATTCCTGATAAATTTGTATTGGGTTATGGATTGGATTATGACGGACTGGGACGAAACATAAAGGAGATATATCAATTGGTGAATTCGTGAATGGTGAATCGGGAGATATTGGTAATTCATCTTTGCAAATCTAAATTCACCTAAGAATTTACCAGGTGATTTTAGAAAATTAATTGACAATTGCGGATTCACTATTCACCGTTCATCCCTTGTTTTTGAGTAGAAGGCATTATCTTACCAAAATAAAACTTCTTTGCAAAAGATATTTACAACCCTTTTTGTATTGTTGCTCTTCGGGCAGTGCTTTGCGCAATATTATATCAGGGGAGATGTGAAAGACCAGGATAACGAGCCTTTGCAGAATGTAAAAATTTACATGCCTTCCACACATTCTATTTATTACAGTGGTGTTACCGGTGGTTTTGGAATTCCTTCCTCCCATTTATATGATTCCCTTATTCTTACTAAAGATGGTTACGTTTCGCAGAGTTTAAAAATAAAGACAAACGAGTATCAGGAACTGGTTATGAAGGTGATGCCAGCTAAGGTGAATACGCAAAAACAAAAACTCGTTTCCCTTACCGCGGGTAGCGAGGGATCTCTTTATCCAATGGCATTTTACGAGGGAGAAAGTTACAGCAACCTGGTAGAAAATGATTTTATTAAAACCAATAGTGATTATAAAACTCAATTTTCCATGCGCATTGATAAAGCATCTTACAGCAATGTGCGAAGATTTATCAACCAGAATTCCCGGGTGCCGACCGATGCGGTAAGGATAGATGAAATGCTTAATTATTTTAATTTTAATTATAAAGAACCCGAACAGGGAAATATTTTCCGCATGGAATCTCAATTCACAGATTGCCCATGGAACAAAGATCACCGTCTTTTATTTTTAAATTTATCGGCCAGGAAATTGGATCTTGATTATGTGCCGAAATCCAATTTTGTTTTTTTAATTGATGTTTCAGGGAGCATGGATCAACCCAACAGGTTGCCGTTGCTGAAAGAAGCTTTTCAATTATTGGTAAAAAATCTGCGACAGCAGGATACAGTTTCCATCGTGATTTATGGAGGCTCTGTAGGCATTTGGCTGCAGCCCACGAGTGGAGCGGAAAAACAAAAGATATCTAAAGCGATAGAAGAATTATCCGCATCCGGCGATACGCCCGGTGAGGCGGCCATAAGAACTGCTTATAAATTAGCGGAAAGTACTTTCATGAAAGAGGTAAATAACCGAATCATACTGGCAACGGATGGTGATTTTAATATTGGCCAGACTACTGAAAAAGATTTGGAAGAACTAATTGCCAAAGAAAAACAAACCGGCGTGTATCTTACTTGCCTGGGCGTAGGTATGGGAAATTATAAAGATTCAAAAATTGAGATACTGTCGAAAAAAGGGAACGGGAATTTTGCGTATATAGACGATATCAGGGAAGCGGAAAAAGTGTTAGTTTCTGAATTTACACAAACCCTTTATTCTGTGGCAAGCAATGTCAATATTTCTATAAAATTTAATCCTGACCTGGTTAAAGAATATCGTTTGATAGGGTATGATAATAAGAGAAATATTTTAGCTGAAAATGGAAATGAACTGGAAGGAGGAGAGGTAGGTTCCGGATCGGGCAATACGGTTTTATTTGAAATAATACCTGCTAATAGAGATAGCTCATATATCGGGAAGCCGGATATAGCTACGGTTTCAGTGCGGTATCGTTTACCTGCCGATACATTGGAGAGAAGTTTACATTATCATTGCCCTGATGTTTATATTCCTTTTAACCAACTGGACAAGTGCCTTCAGTTTGCCACATCCGTTGCCATGTTTGGATTAAAGCTGAGGCAATCCGAGTATTTTCCTGATGTGGATTGGGAGGTTATAAAAAATATGTCTCTCTCCGCCATTACTCCCGGCGATTACCTGCAAACAGAATTTGTGGAATTGGTTGATAAATCAAAAGAGATTTACCATCCGAAAAACAGAAAAAAAAGACGAAGGAAGTAAGCAAATGTTTTATGCTTTCAATAGATCCTGCAATAATGGGTTTCCAAGTCTGTTTACCTCTTTAAAAATTTCTTAAAAAGAATGGGGTCTTTTTTTATTTCACACGTTCATAAAATTCTACGCTCTTTGATCCATCGGAATTGGTAATGGTTTGATGATAATTGTCCGTTCCATCCATTGATACATCTATGTTAAAGGACTGCCCGGCAATAATAGAATAGGTAGAATTTAAATCTGTTTCCATTAACTTGTTATTCCCTTCCATTTCAAAGGTGCCAAAGCCCATACCAGTGCGGGTCTTTCCCGTTGAGTCTTTAACAGAATGGCCAAACATAAAATAACCGGAATAAAATGCTTTGTATTGGGTACGGTTGTACACCACCGTGTCTGTACCATTTACTGAATATCCTTTTATTTCTCTCCACACTCCATCTAATGGCGAAGAGGCTTTAGTGCCTATCCGGCTATACTCTTCTGTTAGTGTGGTCTTTTTGCCATCGAAGACAATACCTTTTATTATTTGTTTGTATCCACCAGTGGTTAGGTCAATGTGTAGGCGATAACTTGCCGGCGCGGCATTAAATGAAGTGTCGCTGGCGCTGTAAATTACATTTTCAGTAAGCGAATCCTTTTTACCTGCCACAAAACTTCCTACACCAAATGCTGACACGGAATCTCCAGGGTTCACCTGTGTGTACATAAAAAAGTGGTCTGTATATATTTTGAGCTGTTTCAGTTCAGTGTACCTCGTATCTTTATTACCATCATTTAAGGTCTGCGACTTCATCGAATAGGTACCTGGAATAATGGTTGATAAATCAACAGCGTTAGTGCAGCCTGCAATTGCAATGACCACACAACAAAATAGTATTGTTTTCATGACAACTGGTTTTTAATGATAATCCAATGTAACCAATTTTTTTGGTAAGTATCTTTTTTACAGGTGTTTTTTTAAAGAAGTATTCATAAAAGATGTAGGTAAAAGGAGATGAATTGAGAACTACTCAAGGCATAATCATCGTAATTTCATAAATTAGTTCTCCCATTTTTTATTACCCTGTTTCTTCGTTTGATAGTCTTATTTTTTAGGCCTAAGACAACCTTTTTTTCCCTGCTTCCGTTTCTTTAAATATAGCCCTAATGGCCCGGCACAAAAATAATTTGCCCCGGGATCATGGTTTCATTTCATCATGCA
>JBDSOE010000221.1:0-26639 GCA_039915005.1 Ginsengibacter sp. | reverse complement strand
GCTTTTTAAAGATTGGAACAAACACCATGCGCCGCTGGAGTTTAGCAAGAAGACATTTAATGAAATGTGGAAGGAACGGGAAGGAATAAAATAAGCCGACGCTGAATTTTTTCATCATTTTATACTGAATTTAATAACTGGCATGTTTTATTGCTGAATTGGTTGGTAAAGTTTTGATTCTCGAAATTCAGAACCTCTTAGCTCATCGGATTTCAAAAGACGGGGATAAAAAGAAATCAGTAAAATTTATCAAAATACTTCTATGAGGAGAAAAGTTTTTATCACTTCGGTAATTCACGGCTGCTTTTTTAAAAACTTACTTCAATCCAACAAAGCAATAACTTCGTACTATTATATTTGCATAAATATTAAATGAAATAATTCCAGTTGAGTAACACTACAGAAAGAAAAGCTTTTTTTAAAAAGATACGAGGGATAAACTCCGATGGGGCTGAAATGAGTTTTATGGATCACCTGGAGGTCTTGCGCTGGCATTTGATGCGCTCCGCAATTGTGTTGGTGGTTATTGCCATTGGAGTTTTTGTGTATGTTGACTGGATCTTCGATAACATCGTATTTGCCCCCGCAAGAAAAGATTTTGTTACCTACACAGCCCTATGCAATCTCGGCCATAAACTTCATTTGGGTGATGCGCTTTGTATGCCTCCCATTGATATTGAACTCTTGGGCAGCACTGTTAGCGGTCCTTTTATGTCGGCAATCAGTATTGCGTTCATGGGCGCCATCATTATTGCATTCCCGTATTTAATGTGGGAACTGTGGCGCTTTGTTAAGCCGGCATTATCTTCCAAAGAAATAAGCTATGCGAGAGGAAGCATAGGCTGGGTGTCTCTCTGTTTTTTTACAGGCGCAGCTTTCGGGTATTTTTTATTAGCTCCCTTCACATTCAATTTCCTCGCTAATTTTCAGTTAGGAAAATTGGGAGTTTATAAATATTTACCCACACTTGATGATTATATAGATACGCTTACCTCACTTATCCTTGGCTGTGGCATTGCATTTGAGCTTCCTGTTTTAGCTTACGTGCTTTCTAAATTAGGGCTTATTACTCCAAAATTTTTAAAAGATTATCGTAAATACGCGTATGTGGTAATACTGATAGTAGCCGCAATAATTACTCCTTCACCAGACTGGACCAGTCAAACGATTGTGGCTGTGCCCCTGATCCTTTTGTATGAAATAAGTATTTTTATCAGTAAGAGAGTGGAAAAACAAAAAATAAAAAGTGAGGCTCAATGGGATTGATTCGTATGTAAAAAAACAGAATCAAGCAAAAGTTAAATTGCAGGATTGTTTGTAAAATGATTTTGCAGGAGGCAGGGTTTGGGATAAATTGCAGTAACCTCCTAAAAATGAAAACCCTTCCCTTCCCACTTTTTTCAGGAATAATCTTCCCCTTATTATTCCTTTCATTCATCCCGCTAAACAACAGGCCGCAACACGCTATTAATAAAATAGCCGCTATACATAAAACGGTTTATTCAAAAGAAACAAATCCTTACTATATCGTCATTTCCAAAAAAAATTACGAATTAAAAGTGTATGATGATGAAGGCTGGTATGCTACCTATCCTTGTGTTTTTGGGAGCAATGATCTCCGCGATAAATTTATGGAAGGCGATAAGCGAACTCCGGAAGGGAAATTTAAAGTGCTCTTAAAAAAGAGTAATGCCAAATGGAAATTTGAACTTTTATTGGATTATCCTAATAAAGAAAGCATCCAAAAATTTCATGAAAGAATCGCCAGCGGACTGGTACCCCGTAATGCCAGGATTGGCGGTGGCATTGCCATACACGCCACACGCCCGCAGGAGGAATGGACGGTGGATTATTACCAAAACTGGACCGACGGATGTGTGTCTTTAAAATATTCAGAAGCTGCGGATTTGTATAGTTATATTCCTGTTGGCACACCGGTAACTATTGAAAAGTAATACGTTTTTAATATACTTCCTCTTGGTTGTTTTTATTATGCCTGTTTAAACAAATTGTATTTTTACTAAGAAGAAAATGATTAATTTTTACCGGAAAAAAATTCTTTTATGAGCAAAGAAAATTCTTAAACGATTTAAAATGCAAACCCAGGATCTAAAATATAATCTGCTGGATAAACTAATTTCTATTTAGGATATTAGTTTGTTAGAAAAAGTAAATGACCTTATTGGTAATGTGGACGTTAGTAAAACCATTTTTAAAACTACTTATGAGCAGCAACAAATGCTTATGAAAAGTGAATACGATATTCGTAATGGTAATTTAATAACAGAGGAGGAATTAAATGAAGAAGAAGATAAATGGCTAAACGAATAATCTGGACAAATTCAGCTAAGAAATCCAGGCAAGAAATACTTGAATATTGGAATAAGCATAATGAATCAAAGGCTTACTCACAAAAGTTATCAAACCTATTCAGAAAGAAAATCACTCTTTTAAAATCTGAAAATTATTTAGGCAACCTACAGATATTAAAAATGTAAGGGTATCATTAGTAAATAATTTCTCTTTGTTTTATAAAGTTAATTCCGATAATATCATTATTGTGGAAGTTTGGGATAACAGAAGAAACCCCGGTGATCTGCACAAAAATCTTGAATTGTAAAAAAGAAGCAGCTCATGAATTTTACAAAAAACATTTTCCTATAAAACAATATTCTGTACCAATTCACTCTTGCCGGGATAATCTGTATTAAAATGTAGCCCGCGGCTTTCATGGCGGAATTCAGCGCTTTTCACAATTAAATATCCCACAGTGATCAGGTTCCTGAGTTCACAAAGCTGTGGTGATACAGAAGCGGTCTGATAAAGAAATTCGGTTTCATTGTGCAAAAGATCCAGCCGTTTCATGGCTCTTTCAAGCCTTACATTCGTTCTTACAATTCCTACATAATCGGTCATCAACAATTGCAGTTCCTTTAAACTTTGAGTGATGAGGATCATTTCTTTGGGAGCGTTGGTGCCTCTTGCATTCCAGTCCGGCACGGCTTCATTAAATTCAATATCGTTTATTTTACTTACTGAATCAAGATAGCAACGGTGTGCAAATACCATCGCTTCGAGAAGAGAATTGCTGGCAAGCCTGTTGGCCCCGTGCAGGCCTGTACTGGCACATTCGCCGCATACATATAGATTCCTGATGGAAGATCTTCCCCATTCATCCGCTTTGATTCCCCCGCAACTGTAGTGAGCCGCCGGAGCTACGGGAATATATTGTTTGAAAACGTCAATACCAATGGACTCGCATTTTTCATGAATGTTGGGGAAATGATGAAGGAATTTTTCCACATTCATTTGGGTGCAATCCAGGTAAACGTTTTCGGTACCATTAATTTTCATTTCATTATCAATGGCACGTGCCACTATATCACGCGGCGCCAGGTCTTTTCTTTCATCATATTTTGCCATAAAGGCTTCGCCTTTTGCATTTCGCAAAATGCCTCCATCGCCGCGGACTGCTTCTGTAATTAAAAATGCCTGGCCGCTGCGCCCTGCTTCATACAAAGCCGTGGGATGAAACTGGATGAATTCCATATTTTCTATTCTTCCTTTTGCCCTGTAGGTCATAGCCACTCCATCTCCTGTAGCAATAGAAGGATTGGTAGTGGTTCTATACACCTGGCCATTTCCACCAGTTGCCAGCAAAGTTATTTTGGAAAGAATTTTTTCGATCCTGTTCTCATGCATGTTCAAAACATATACACCAAAACATTCAATATCAGGAGTGGATTTCGTAACGAGATAACCAAGATGGTGCTGGGTAATAATATCCACCACAAAGCAATGGCTTATTAAATGGATGTTTGTTTTTTTGGCGATGGCGGCCAATAAAGTATCTTCTATTTCTTTGCCGGTAACATCCTTATAATGAAGAATACGAAATTCACTATGGCCGCCTTCTTTGCCCAATGCATATTCACACGAATTTTCTTTATCAAAATGCGCACCCAAGCTAATAATTTCTTTGATTCTATCCACTCCTTCTTTTACTACAATTTCAACGATTGCAGGATTGCACAAACCATCGCCAGCGATAAGCGTGTCTTCAATATGTTTGTCAAAACTATCATTGTCAAAATCGGTTACTCCTGCTACGCCGCCCTGGGCATACTTCGTGTTCGTTTCCTCGCTCACTGTTTTGGTAAGAACGGTAATCGTTTTATCAGGACAATCCTGTGCAACTTTCAAGGCATACGTGAGGCCGGCAATGCCACTGCCAATCACTAAAAAATCTGTTTCCATAAATGAATTTTTCATCCGCGAAAAAAATCACGGGGCACAAAGGTTCAAAGAATTGAGAACTTTCTCAAATGGTATTTACAATTTTGTTTCAGGAGATGGCTAATGCGGGTTCTATCCACGCATTATTTTCTTTAAGCAGATCAATAAGTTCCTCTACCGCAGTTTCAGCAGGCACATTTCTTTTCACTACTTCTTTCCCTTTATATAAAGTAATCTTTCCGGGGCCACTGCCTACGTATCCAAAATCAGCATCTGCCATTTCTCCGGGGCCGTTTACTATACAACCCATAATTCCAATTTTTACTCCTTTTAAATGATTGGTAACGGCGCGTATTTTAGCGGTGGTTTCCTGCAAATCAAAAAGCGTTCTTCCGCAACTTGGGCAACTGATATATTCCGTCCTGGAAATTCTTTTCCGTGATGCCTGCAAAATTCCAAATGCAATTGAGTTCAATAATTTATAATCTGGAATTTTACTTTTATCGTTGTAATGGTCCCCAAGGCAAATACCATTTCCAAACCCATCAATCAAAAGGGATCCGGTTTCAATTGCGAAATGGACAAGGGTTTCGTCCATTGTGTCCTTATTGCTGTCGCAAATTATTACTGTGGGATTTTTGATTTCATTTTCAGTAAACTCCACAAACATTCTGCGGATACTTTGCACCGCATTTTTGTTCGTAGAGCTTACGCAAATAACAGCCGTATAGTCATGCTTTATTTTTTCAAACAAATGTTCTTTGCCAAAAACAGGATACTCATTGGAATAAAGATCGAGCATAACAAAATTTATAGCTGATGATTTTTCAATCTTTTCATCAAGATATTCCTGATCACTAAAAATCGGAAAGCTTCTTTTTTTGTTTTCTGTAAGCTTCCATGTTTCATAATAGTGGATCAGCTTTAAAGTGCCGGGCAACGCAAAGTCCAAAGCATTATTTCCACAAAAAATATAATCTGCAGCCATATCGCCAATATTCCATTTGTCTGTGGCTGCGTCATACCTGTAGCCAATGTCTTCTATATCTTCGGGATTGATTCGGTCCTTTTTGCTCAAATCTGCAACTACTACCGGAACGTTTTTGCCTCCTATATTTTGAATGGGAAAAGAATTGCGTACACTCCTACCCGTTATGCTGGTCATTAATTTTGAAAGGTCTTTTAAAGGAGGTACGTGGGATGGAATATTTTCTGTGTATCTCCTAACAATATCTTTACAGACAGGCAATTCAAATTCAGGATCTTCGGTGAGGGAAACGCGAATGGTATCGCCAATACCATCTTCGAGTAAAGCGCCAATGCCAATTGCCGATTTTATTCTTCCATCTTCACCATCACCTGCTTCCGTTACACCAAGGTGAAGAGGATAACAATGGCCCAATTCAGAAGACATATTTTGTATCAGCAACCGGTAAGCCTCCACCATTACTATGGGATTGCTGCTCTTCATGCTAAGGACAATATTGTAATAGTTTTCACTTTCGGCAATGCGCAAAAATTCCATTGCACTTTCTACCATTCCAATAGCCGTATCGCCATAACGGCTCATGATACGGTCGCTCAGTGAACCATGATTGGTACAGATGCGCATAGCCGTGCCGTATTCTTTACAAATTTTTATTAATGGCGTAAAACGGGTTCTTATTCTTTCAATTTCTTCGAGATAATCTGCATCTGAATATTCAATAAGTTCAAACTTTTTTTTATCAACATAATTCCCTGGATTGACCCTCACTTTTTCTACGATGCGGGCGGCAATTTCCGCAGCATTCGGCGTGAAATGAATATCGGCGACTAACGGTGTAGTGTAGCCGCGTTTTCTTAATTCATTTTTTATATTCAGTAAATTCTCTGCTTCCTTTTTTGACGGGGCTGTAATGCGCACCAGTTCCGTACCGGCTTCTATGCAGCGAATACTTTCCTCCACCGTCGCCAGCGTGTTCATGGTATCCGTGGTAGTCATTGTTTGTATTCGTATCGGATTAAAATTTCCTATTAAAAGGTCACCCACTTTCACTTCGAGGGTTTTCAATCTTTTATATTCTGTCAAGGATGCTGCATAGAGTTCCATATTTCATTGCAATAATTAGGTTACAAAAATACAACTTCGATAATTGGTTAACCGGTTTTCGATAAGTATGATTAATAAGAATTAACAAGAAAAATATTTTCATTATGGAACCTCAAAATGGTAATTAGGTAATTTTTTTACCAATCTTTCTCGGGACTATCCGGCGCGGCTACTTTTACTTTATGAAGTTTATCCTGCAAGGCCTTTTCATTTTCCATGAGTGATTTTAATTTTTCTTCCGCATCCTGCCTGGATATTTTGGAAGGCTTTGGTTTTGGTTCCGGGGTTTTTTGCTGGTCTTTATCCTGCTGATTATTTTTCTTTTTATCCTTATTATTTTCTTTATTCTGCTGTTGCTGCTTTTGTAAAGCGCGTTGAAGATTCTGGCGGGCATCTTCATCATTAGGGTTCAGGATCAATGCATTTTTATATGCCAAAATACATTCAGGTAGTTTTTTTGCTTTTTGATAAGCCACTCCCTTGTTGTAAAATGCTTTTTGTTTAAGGGTATTATCATCTGTATTCTGAATGGCGTTGTCGTAAGATTTAATAGCCTCTTCTACCTTATCTTTTCTGTAAAGAACATTCCCTAAATTATAATTTGCGGTTACGTTTTTATCAGACTTTTTTAATGCAGTACGGTATTCTTTTTCGGCCTCTTCAAATTTATTTTGCTGGTAAGCTTTATTCCCTTTTAGAATTGCTGAATTGGTATTTTGTGAAAATGATACATGGCTCATCATCATAAAAAATAAGAGAGCAACCACTCTTCTTCTTTTTTTCTTTTCTGATGTAAAAAATTCGAACAATAAAAAAATAAAAGCAGCGCCCAGAAAATATTGGAAATACTGTTTGAACGAAATATAAGAACTATCGCTTAAAACGGTTTCCTGTCCCGCATCTCCCAATTTGTTTTTAAGGGTTTTCACTACTTCATCTGTAGTGGAGTACAACTGAAAAATGCCGTTTCCAGTCTTAGCAATGTCGCTTAATTCCTGCTCATTTAATTTGGAGATCACGGTTTGGCCCTTGCTATCAGTTTTGTATTGCCCGGTTTCCTCATTCATTATCGGGGCGCCCAGAAGAGATCCAATGCCAACCGTGTTTACCATGATTCCCTGCTGTGCCAATTGTTTGGCAACTTTTATAGCCTCATCATCATGGTCTTCACCATCACTTATTAATAAAACGGATTTATAGGTTTTTTCTTTGGGGTTAAACGCGGCATAACTCATTTTTAATGCCTGGCTGATAACGGTTCCCTGTGTGGGAACATCGTCGGGCGATGCCGCATTTAGATACATCTTTGCCGCGGCATGATCGAGCGTTAAGGGCATTTGTAAATAAGCGCGGCCTGCAAATATCACCAGCCCAATTCTGTCGTCAGGAGAATTATCTATGATTTTGGATATTGTTTGTTTGGCCCGCTCAAGCCGGTTCGGTTTTATATCTTGCGCCAGCATACTTTTACTTACATCCAGCGCAATCATAATGTCGCTCCCCTTACGGTTTATTTTCTGTGTTCCGTCCGGCTTCACCAAACAAGCTACGGCAAAGGCACATAGCGCAAAAGCAACACTGAATAAAACAAATTTTGTGAAAAATTTCCCGGAAGAATATTGTGCCGTTATCTCACTTACCAGTTCAGGATCTCCTATCTTTTTAGCAGCACTTTTTTTCCATTTTACAATTAAAAAATAAAAAAGCGCCATTACCGGTAAAGCAGCCAATGCTATCAAATATTCTATGTACTGGAAATGGATCATGTCTGGCTGCTAAATTATACTTAATGGTTTTATTGATTCATGGTTAAATTGTTAAATTGTAAGGATGATAAAAAACGAAAAATCCCCGTTTCACATATTTTCACATTGGCCAGTCCGCCTATTTACCTCTCCCCTTTAAAAAATCCCATTTCGTGCAAAATACCTTTTGTGATATTCATTCTTACCGTTTTCATATCTATATTTTTATCGGGAGATTTTATGAGGGTTACAAAGAAATAGACATGCCTGTTTTCTTCTATCCAGCCTACTACCCAGCCAACGGAATTATTTTTTTCGTCAATGCCCCAGCCGGTTTTGTAACTCAGTTTATAAAGACTATTGTCTTCCTGCAACATTACGTCGCGTACCATTTGCTGGGCATATTTTTGAAAAGGAAGCTTATCAAAATATAATTTAAACATAAAACCAAGTTGCTCATCAGGAGAAATTTTCAAATGATTATTTAGCCAGAAAGAATCAATGGGGCCGCTGATGTTTTTGTTGCCATATTGAAGAGAATCTATCCAATACTGCATGGTATCTTTTCCTATGCGCCTTGCTATCTCCTGGAAGTAAGGAACCGAAGATACCTTAAAGGCTTCTTTCATGGTAAGGTCTTTATTCCATTCAGGGTTGGGCCTTTGAACGCCATCCCATTTGATCACCATGTTTTCATCTGTAATTTTTCCTGTTTGTACCCCAATCAATGAGTTTACAATTTTAAAAGTAGAAGCAGGCAAAACCCGCTCTGTGTCCAGCTTCATGTTGTACATGGTAATAGTGCCGGACTGATTATTCAACATTGAAAAACTTCCATCCACGTGGGCAGAATCAAAATACTTTTTAAGATCGTTATTAATTTTGGCTTTATTAAGAGTGCACGAGGCAAGGAAAAGAGAAAAGAACGAAAGAAATAAAAAGAGAATTTTATTCATGGGGTATATTTTATTTTTTTTGAAAGATTCGCCTGTGGCCGGAAAAAGTAGCAGGATTTTATTTATGAGAGGTAGTTTTATTTTCTTCTTCGAGATGATGGGCCGTGGCCTCTAATGCTTCAAAAAAATCTTCTCCATATTTTCTAATAAGAGGTTCTTTTAAAAACTGGTAAACAGGAACTTTCAGTCTTTTGCCGAGCTGGCAGGCCGGGCTGCAAAGATCCTCTCGCGGTTCATAATTTACCAGATCAGTGTTACGGCTTTTCTTTATCCTGATCGGGAATAAGTGGCAGCTTATCGGTTTTTTCCATGTAATTTTCCCATCATTGTATGCCTTTTCTATTCCGCATTTTACAATTCCCTTTTCATCAACAACTCCATAGGCGCACATTCCATTAGGGAGAGTGGGAGTAACCCAACCGAATTCACGGTCATAAGTATATTTTCCTTCGCGCTCAATTTTGAGACGGCCTTCTTTCGCAAGATAAGGGGTTACTTTATTGTAAGCGCTTTCCAGTTCTTTCAATTCGCTGTTTTCAAGCGGTGCGCCTGCATCTCCATCCACACAGCATCCGCCTTTGCACTTCACGAGGTCACATACAAAATGCTCTTCAATTACCTCGTCGCTGATTAAAATATTATCTATGGCGATCATTTTGCAAAAGTAGGGAAAACCCTTTTGTTTCCTTTCTATGGGCTAGGAGTTCTCCATTTTAAAGTATTAATAATGTGCTTCATATCCTGCTGCAAAAAAGCGTTTACCGGGCGAAGGGAATCTTCGTTAGGTGTGGCGTCAAAATACAAAGCGCCTCTTAAAAAATGATGCAGGGTATCTGATAAAAAAAACTGTTTTGCAGTAGCCACATTTCCTGAGAGGCTGAAAAATATTCCTGTAACATTATTGGGTGTATGAATCACACTGTCTTCAATGGAATAAGCCTTTATATCATTTTTGTAAGTGAGGTTGTAAGCGTCATTTACCATTCTTGCAAAATCATTTTTGCCTAAAGAATCCCTGTAACCTCCGGACGCGTCTTTTACTTTATAAACCGAAGTGCCCCCAATCTCCTTATAGCTGATAAATATTTTTCCATTGAAAGAGGGAAAGACAATATTGATCCAAAATGGATTTCTGGATGTGCTGTCGAAATAAGCAGAATCCTTTGCTATCCTTGCATACACGGGGTACTCGAAAGTGTAGGGATAAGCCGGATCATTAAAAGTAGTATAGCCTCTTTGGGGGAAATCTATTTTATAATAGCCTTCTTTTTTTGAAGTATAGTTGGAATTACAACTCATGAGTAAAGCAATGAGTATCGCCAAAAGAATGAAGTTGATATTCCCGTTAATTTTTAACCTGTTTAATTTCACGGGTGGAGAGAGTTTAGAATGATCGGGTGATTTAAGATGGTTAGACTGATTTTGGTGATATAGTGAGCTTTACTTTTTCTATCCTGTTTTTATTAATTTCAAGCGGTGTAAAAATAAATCCTTCGGTAGAAACCGGCTCATTTACTTTTGGAAACTCGCCTGCAATTTCAAGAATAAGCCCCGCCAGTGAATCACTTTCGCCACGAAGGTGATCAAAAATAGTAGCTGGCAAATGTAAAGCTCTGCATACATCATTGATCATTGTTTTTCCTTCAAAGATATAATTATGTTCATCCAGTTTTTTATTCACGCTTTGCTCGTCGTCAAATTCGTCCTGAATGTCGCCTATTATTTCTTCCATAATATCTTCAAGCGTTACAATCCCTGAAGTGCCTCCAAATTCATCCACTACCACCGCAATATGAATCCGCTTATTTCTGAAATCCTGTAAAAGATCTTCAATCAATTTTTGCTCGTGCACATAAAATACCGGCCGCATCAGCGGGTGCCAGTCATATTCATCTTTTTGTAAATGAGGCAGCAGGTCCTTGGTATGGAGCATACCGACTATTTCATCAAGATTATTTTTATATACCGGCACCCTGGAATAATGCATCTCCTCTATTTTATTTATAACTCCTTTGAAAGAGGTGCTTACTTCTATTCCACTAACGTCAAGGCGTGTACGCATAGTTTGCTTTACCGTAGTATTGCCAAATTTTCTTATCCCTTTTAAGATCTGCTTTTCCTCCACTGAGGCTTCATGCTCGGGTAGCAGATCTATCGCATAATCCAGTTGCGTATCATCCATGGCGGAAGAGCCTGAATCCAAAGTGCTCTCAATTTTATCTCCAAGGCTTACAAGCCTTTTGCTTATTTTAAAAAATACAATATTGCTTATGTCAACGACCATAGATGCAGTGGACGCAAACCATATTTTATGATTGGTAGCCCACACTTTCGGAAGTACTTCGCCAAACATAACCAGCACCACAGTAATAACCACCACTTTCAAAATGAAGGCCAGTATTACATGCAAATCAAGATTAGCTACCCATTCATTCATTAGCGAATTTGAAATGAGTATGATACCTATGTTTACAAAACAATTGGCGATGAGCATGGATCCCAATAAAGTTTTAGGCGTTTCCAGCAGGTTTACAATACGCCTGTAAGAAGGCTGCTGCCGGGTTTTGAGCATATTGATATCCTTTAGTGTCAAAGAAAAAAATGCCACCTCAGATCCGGCCAATAAAAATGATAACAGAAAAAGAACCAGTAATATAAAAATTAAAACGGTAGTAGCCGCGGGAGTAATGATTAATAAAGTAAGCAATTGATAACTATTTTCAATGACTGAATAATAATCCAAAACAAAAAAATTTAATTAAAGATACAGAGGAACCATATTATTTGTCCAGCAGCGCTCAACGATTCAAACCCATTTTTTATTCAGGTAATTTTCCAGGGGCACTGTCCGGCGTAGAATCACCCGGAGGAATCATATCAGGATGCTCTTCGCCTGTATGAAGGTCTGAACGCTTGTCCAGCATAATCAGGTTATCGGCAATTATTTCTGTAAGCACTTTTTTATTATGATCCCTGTCTTCCCAGTAGCGAGTTTTAAGCCGGCCTTCAATGTAAACAAGGCTGCTTTTGTGCAGGTATTTCTGCGCCAGTTCTTCAAGGCCGCGCCACAATACAATATTATGCCATTCAGTTTGAGAAATTAATTTGCCATTTTTATCTTTGTAGGTCTCAGTAGTTGCCAGTGGAAATTTTGATACCGGAATATTTCCTTCCAGGTACAGGATGTCGGGATCTTTTCCCAGATTACCTATTAAAACTACTCTGTTTACTCCGCGCATAAATACAATTTTTCTTCCGTTAATTATTTACTGAACCAGATTTAAAGATACATTTTTATCTCTCAAATAAGATGCTATAAATTTGGGAAATGGAAGCGTATCTAAATGCTTCCCGGATACCAATTGCCATTTTTCAGAAATGGGTAATGGCTTCTCTAATTCAATATGAAAGAACCTCCCCGTTATTAATTGATGAGTAAGTTTTTGACTGTACTCTTTTGAAATAAAATTTATTTTGAAATTATTCGATTTAAAAATGGCGAGGAATCGTTTGCTTTTTAATAAACTTTTCTCATCAGTTAATGTATCAGATTCTATTAAAATAAATTCGTAAAGATTTAGCCAGATATCTTTTTCAGTTCTTTTTCTTACATAATATTTATGCGCAGACCGGGCAATAAGGTAAGTGAAAAATCTTTCTTTTTGTCGGACTATTTTTTCATTTACCGGAAGCATGGAAACTTTATCAGTGCCGAAAGCCACGCATTTGTTTTTAAGCGGGCATTCCAAACATAAGGGCGATGCAGGTTTACAGATAGCCGCCCCAAAATCCATAATTGCCTGGTTGTATACACCAGGATTTTTTTTATCGAGAAGTTGTTGCGCTAGTATCGTGTAAATCCTTTTTCCTTCTGAGGTGTTGATAGGGATTACTATTCCAAAAAATCTCGATAACACCCTGAAAACATTTCCATCCAGAACGGCGTAGGGTTTATTAAAGGCAAACGAAGCAATAGCGGAAGCAGTGTAAGTTCCAATTCCTTTTAGCGACAAAATGTTTTCATAATCTTCAGGAAATTTTCCCCCAAGGGTGTGATGAATGTATTTAGCCGAGGCTATTAAATTCTTGCACCTGGAATAATATCCAAGGCCTTCCCAAAGTTTGTAAACTTTTTGTTCAGGAGTCGTTGCAAGAGAACCTACATCAGGAAATGCTTTAATAAATCTCTCATAATAGGCCAATCCTTGCTGCACTCTTGTTTGCTGCAAAATGATTTCGCTGATCCAGACTTTGTACGGGTCCGTCTCCCCTTTCCAGGGCATTTCCCTTTTGTTGCTGTAGTGATTCCATTTAAATAAAGTGGAAGTGAAAAAAGAATGGGTGCTCAGATTTTAGCGTTTATCTTTGAAAGTAATGATTGGTGGTTACAAACGGAAAAGATATATAATTCCCAGCTGATTTTAAGAATTAAAAGATTAAAGATGTGCAATTAATATTAGAACAGGATTTTATAAAAAGATCATTAAATTTGCAGTGTCTCTGTAAACCAATAGAATAACTGGAATTTGATATTATCTCACTCAAAAAAAGTTTACAATGAGAAAAGCAGATCTTATTAACCGTATCGCAGAGAAAACCGGCATCCCTAAAGTGGACGTTCTAGTTACGCTTGAAAATTTATTTAAAGAAGTAAAGAAAACTCTTGGAGAAGGCGAGAACATTTACATTAGGGGGTTCGGGAGTTTTATTGTAAAGAAAAGAGCCGCCAAGATTGGCAGGAATATTAAAAAAAATGTGGCAGTTGAAATTGCCGAACATTACATTCCTGCTTTTAAACCAGCAAAAGAATTTATGCAGGAAATAAAAGATAAGAATATTCTCCCCAAACCTGAATAGTCTTACCTTTGCTGCCCGGCTTAAAAAAACCGGAATTATAATTTGATTAAACGTACTATTTTAGCGGGTGCGGGCGCCGTTCTTTTATTTGCCCTGCTCCTATTTGGTAAAACGGAAACAACAAAAACTGATGTTCAGCCCGCTACACAACCTGCCGCTCCTGAATTTAATATTCAGACAGCTATAAGCCAGGAAAAACAAAAGCTTTCGCCAGTACAGTTATTGTATGTTACCAATATTGAAAACAGCATAAGCCGCGGAGATGTAAAAAAACAGTCTGAAAATCAATATTCCATTCTTGCTAATTTTTGGAAAGACAGTGTCTCTTCATTTGTTCCGTATGCTTATTATGTGAGCGAAGCAGCCAAGTTGGATAATTCGGAAAAAAACCTCACCTTTGCTGCCCGTTTAATTTTAG
Organism: Ginsengibacter sp.; assembly: GCA_039915005.1. Taxonomy (GTDB): domain Bacteria; phylum Bacteroidota; class Bacteroidia; order Chitinophagales; family Chitinophagaceae; genus Ginsengibacter. The sequence continues at coordinate 12,335 of JBDSOE010000221.1, read as the reverse complement.
AGAACATGAGGAGAGAGACTAAAACGGATATAAAAGTTTGGGAAGCGCGTACAGCTGCAACCCTTTTTGAAAAAGCATTACAGCTTAATCCTGAAAATGATGACCTCAAAGTAGGACTCGGAAGTTGTTATGTGTATGGTGAAGGAATGGTAGGAGATGCACAGCAAACTATGAAGGGTATTCAGCAATTGCTTCAGGTGGTTAAAAAGGATTCTAACAATATGCAGGCACAACTGGTACTCGGAATAGGAGCCGTTATTTCAAACCAGAACGACAAAGCAATTGAAAGATTAAAAAAAGTAGTGGCCTTTGATGCCCATAACCTGGAGGCAGTGTCCTGGCTCGCCGATGCTTATGCTGCCGAAGGCGACAAACAGAACGCCATCAAATGGTATGAGCAAAGTAAACACCTGGTAAACAACCCTGCCTATAGTAAGGAAGTGGATGAAAGGATAAAAACATTGAATGAAGGCCATTGATTAAGGTGGTAAAAGATGGCACATTGGCAGATTAAAAACATATTTAATTTGCCTTTTATTATAAATAATTAAAAAAAAAATTATGCCTTGCGGTAAAAAAAGAAAACGCCATAAGATCGCTACTCATAAGCGCAAAAAGCGTTTAAGAAAGAATCGTCATAAGAAGAAGTAATTCATTACTGTACTTTCCTGTACCGGTCATTGCCGGCTTTACCCTTTCCTTCTGTGTAGTTTAGAAATTAATTAAAAGATTTTTAGTTGAACAAGGAACTTATTATAAATGCTGCCCCTCAGGCAGTGGAAATAGCCTTACTTGAGGATAAAAAGCTCGTGGAAATGCATAGCGAAAATGCTGATGCCAGCTTTGGAGTGGGCGATTTGTACCTTGGAAAAGTAAAGAAATTAATTCCCGGGCTTAATGCAGCTTTTATTGATGTTGGTTTTGAAAAAGATGCTTTTTTGCATTATTCTGATCTGAGTCCTTATGTTCGTTCCATACTGAAATTTACCAAACTCGCCATCAATGATAAATCTGAAACAGGTTTTGATTTTTCGACATTTGGCATAGAGCCTGAGATTGTAAAAACCGGAAAGATTGCGGAAGTATTAAGCGGAAAACCCAACATCCTCGTTCAGATATTAAAAGAACCCATTGCCGCAAAAGGCCCTCGGTTGAGTTGTGAACTTTCTCTACCCGGACGCTACGTAGTAATCACACCGTTCAATAATATCATTGCCGTTTCCCGGAAAATTCATTCTTCTGAAGAAAGAAAGCGCCTGCAGAAAATAATTGAAGCCATAAGACCCAAAAACTTTGGCGTAATTGTTCGCACGGCTGCTGAAGGCAAACATACCACAGAACTTCATGATGACCTGCTGGGTTTATTAAATACCTGGGTAAATATTCAAAAGAATTTACGGGAAGCCGTACCCCCTTGCAAAATAATGAGTGAAGAAGGAAAGACAAACAGCATCCTGCGCGATTTGCTTACAGAGGATTTTAATAAAATTGTAGTAAACGATAAAAATATCTTCAACGATACCAAAACGTATCTGCAAAAAATAGCTCCTGAAAAAACGGATATTCTTTCTTATCACAGTAACGGTTCTCCCATTTTTGATACTTACGGAATTACGCGCCAGGTAAAAGCCTCCTTTGGTAAAACCGTCAACCTTCCCAGTGGCGCTTATCTTATCATAGAACACACCGAAGCGCTGCACGTAATAGATGTAAACAGCGGGTATAAGAGCGTAGGTAATAATCAAGAGCAAAACGCATTTGAAACCAACCTGGAAGCAGCAGCAGAAATTGCCCGGCAACTTCGTCTTAGAGACATTGGCGGAATCATAGTCGTTGATTTCATTGATATGAAACTGCCGGAGCACAAGAAAAAACTGGCGGAACACATGGAAATGCTCATGCGCACAGACCGTGCGAAGCATGCCGTTCTTGCCCTCAGTAAGTTTGGCCTGATGCAATTAACCCGGCAGCGTATGAAGCCGGAAATGAATATCAATACCATGGAAGTGTGCCCCAGCTGCGAAGGCACCGGTAAGATTTCATCCTCATTGGTTATAGAAGATGAAATAGAAAAAAACCTGAGCTACCTTATTATGCAAAAACATACGGGGCTTAGTATTGAAGTTCACCCCATTCTTTACGCATACCTCACCAAAGGATTTCCTTCCAAAAGATTAAGATGGAGCTGGAAGTTTAAACAGAAAATAAAAGTAAAATCCAATACCAATTATCACCTTACCGAATTTCATTTTTATGATAAAAATGATGATGTGATTAAGTTGTGATTTCTTACGGTAGCTCCTTTAAAATTTACGAAATAAAATCGCGATATAGATAAAAGATGTAGGGGAATTCCTCTCTTACTTACTTAATTTTCTAATGAACCCGGCCACTTCAGAATTGCTGTAATCCGCCACTCCCTCATGATGAAAGACAATACTACCGGACTTGTCTAAGATAACGGTTGTGGGTAAAGTTCCGGAAAAATATTTCGCCGGTATTTCGCCGGCGGGGGTATAAACGGGAAGGGCAAATCCTTTCTTCTTCATAAAAGCACCGGACTCTTCAGGTTTGTTGTCAACGTCAACCATTATAAACATTACCTCTTCATCGTCTTTAAACTGTTGGTAGAGTTTATTTATGGATGGCATTTCTGCAAGGCAGGGCGGGCACCAAGTTGCCCAAAAATTGATGAAGACGACTTTATCTTTTTGTGCCGAAAGATCAATAATATTTCCATCCTGATCCCTGAACAAAACTTCTTTATCTGCAACCGGATGTGATAAAATCAAGTTTTTATTTTCAGTCATTTTGGGCATATCCGGTTGAAACAATCCAACCTTCATGAGGCCTTGAATAACTGTGGCCTTTAAGCCCGGACTGAATAGCATAGCCAGAATGAAAACGATAAAAATACCAGTGGATATATTTGAGAAAGTAAACCATTTCTTTTTCATAAGATCTTTTTAAAGATGGAAGATTTCGTGGTTCCTTAACCATAAAACTTTTTGTATCCCCACAATTTGGCTGATGGATTATTCTCCAAAACTCTCCGGCTCATAATTATCTATTATTCTATTTGCGATGGATAGATCTTCTTTGGATTGCGTGGTGGCAATGGCAATTACCTTCATGCCAGCGGCTTTTGCCGATTGGATTCCGACCACCGCATCTTCAAAAACCAAACAGTTTTTTGGCGAAACGCCCAATATGGATGCGGCTTTAAAATAAATTTCCGGATCAGGTTTCCCTTTGGTGATATGAGAAGAATTTACAACAGTTTTAAAATATTTTTTAATGGCAATATGCTCAAACATAAAATCAATGTTGGGCTGTATGCCCGATGTGGCAATGGCCATAGGAATATTATTGTTTTTGAAAACTTCAAGCAGTTCCAATAATCCGGCAACGGGTTGTATGTAAGGCTGGTAAATTTCCCGGTAGAGCGCTTCTTTTTCCAAAGAATATTTTACTATTTCTTCCTCATTCATTTTTCTACCGAAAACATACTCTATAACGTCCCTGTTGGTTCTTCCGTTAATATTGGCATTATATTCTTCCTCAGAAATATTTCTTCCCAAATTTTTTACGTATTTCTTCCAGGTTTCCAAATGATAAAAATTGTTGTCGATTAGTGTGCCATCCAAATCAAATATGACTGCTTTCACTTCAAACTCATCAATTATCTCAAGGATCTTTAATTCTAATGTATCCGTTTTAATATCCATCTTTTTACTTTTAAGCCTGCGAAGTTCGGGTTTAATTTTCGTTGATTCTTTATCATATCATTTTTTCACGAATGATTATCTTTACCCTTAAAATAAGATTATGAAAAAGATATTTTTTGCATGCCTTTCACTCGCATTTCTTTCATTTATCATTCCTTCCTCAAGTAGAAACATTATGAAGCCCAAAACGATTTATCAATTTAAAGTTACATCGCTTGATGGAGGCACAATTGATTTTTCCACCTTTAAAGGCAAAAAAATATTAGTTGTAAATACGGCTTCCAAATGCGGCTTTACCCCACAGTATATCGAGCTTGAAAAATTATATTCCGAACATAGCAAAGACCTGGTAATAGTGGGCTTCCCTGCCAATAATTTTGGCGGACAGGAGCCTGGCAGTAATGGTGAAATTAAAACATTTTGTACCAAAAATTATGGCGTTACTTTCCCCATGGCTGCAAAGGTTTCAGTAAAAGGAGACGACATAGCGCCTATCTATAAATGGCTCACTTCTAAATCTGAAAACGGAGTTATGGATGCAGACATCAAATGGAATTTCACCAAATTTTTATTGGATGAAAACGGCGTATTGATTGCAAAATTTGACAGCAAGGTGAAACCGCTTAGCGATGAAATTCTGAGTCGTTTAAACTAAATTATAATTCCTCTTTGAAAGATACGATTTACACAAATGAACGTAGATTCTTAATTCTTTCTTATTCCTGATTTCTAATTCTTAATTCCTAATTGTTCCATGCGGTTTGACCAGGTAATTGCGCAGCACGAAGTGAAGCACCGTTTAAAAGAATTGGTGCAAAAGAACCGTCTTTCCCATGCATTATTGTTTTTAGGAAAAGAAGGAAGCGGCGCTTTGCCTATGGCCATTGCGTTTGCTCAATATATTCTTTGTGAAAAAGTGAATCCAAAATCGAAAAAAGAGATTGCTGCTTCACTTTTCGGTGATAAGGAAACTGAAATAATTCCTGTGGATTTAGAAGATAGCTGTGGCGTGTGTGCTTCGTGTAATAAGGCTGATCAATTGATTCATCCCGACCTGCACTTTTCTTATCCCGCCCTGAAAAAGGATAGCAAACACGACAGGGTTTTAAGTACAGATTATATAGTGGAATGGCGGGAGTTCATTCAAAAATCTCCTTACGGAAATGCAGCCGACTGGATTAATTTTTTAAAAGAGAACACAAGAGTTAAAATCGAAAGCCCCGTTAATAAACAGGGTAATATTACCGTGCATGAGTGTGATGATATTTCACGCAAACTAAGTTTAAAAGCATTTGAAAGTGATTATAAAATTCTCATCATGTGGATGCCTGAATTTTTGGGCAATTCCGGCAATAAATTATTGAAGCTGATAGAAGAGCCGCCACCAGACACTTTGTTTATTTTTGTGGCGGAAGATGAAAACGCAATTTTACCTACCATTTTATCCAGAACACAATTAATTAAAATTCCTTCTCTTTCCAATGCGGATATTGAAAGTGTTTTAATTAACGACCATAATATAGCCACCGAAAAAGCAGAGCAGATCACCGCAGTTTGCGAAGGTAATTTTCGCGAAGCACTCCAGTTATTACACAATGCTGAAGAAGACTGGCAGGCGCAGGTAAGAGACTGGCTGAACGTTACCCTGAAGAACAATGTAAGTGCGCAATTGAAATGGATTGATGAAACAAGCCACCTGGGCCGTGAAAAGCAAAAACAGTTTTTGAAATATTTTATTCACCTGTTGCAACAGGCCATAAGAGTGCGTTATCTTGATGACAGTAATCTTTCTTCCACTCCCGAAGATGAAAAAGATTTTGCTGTGCGGTTAAATAAAATGTGCAGCATAGAAGCGCAGGAGGCAATTGTAAATGAATTGGACAAAGCCATCTATTATATTGAACGCAATGCCCACGCTAAAATGTTATTTCATGCGCTTACTATTCGCCTGTATCACATTATTAAGGATAATTCGCTAATTTTGGTCAGTTGAGGAAAATGATTCTTGCGCAGATGCTTTTAAATTTTTATTTTGAAACAACTTAATATTTATACGCTTTTCATTCGTCGCCGATCTTCCGAAAGAGATGGCCATAATTTTACTGCGCAATAAAACCGGGGGGTGATCCTCATTTTTATTGTAAAATTATTTCTGAATCTGAACGCAAATAGTTGTACCACATCTGCCGGAGTTTCCCTCGCTAATTTTTATTAATTCATTTTATTCAAATTAAAATATATGGGATGTGATAGCTGTTGTACAGGAAAACCAACCGGTTGTAAAAGTAATGGAACCTGCGGCACTGGTGGTTGTAACCGGATGAATGTTTACGATTGGCTTGCCAATATTCCTTCTGTTGATTTTGAAAGTAATTGCCGCATAATAGAAATTTCTTTCAACCAGGGAAGCCGTAAAGATTTTTATAGAAATAATAGCGTTAATTATTATGGGAAAGGCGATGTCGTAACGCTGGAAGGAGTAAACGGCTTTGATGTGGGTACCGTAAGCCTTAGCGGTGAATTGGTTCGTTTACAACTGAAGAAAAAAGGAGTAAAAGAAGACAGCCCGGAATTAAAAAAAATATTGAGGCTGGCTACTGACGGCGATATTGCAAAATGGAAAGAAACCAAAGCCCGCGAGCGTGAAGTGCTGATAAGAAGCCGCGCCATTGCAAGGCAGCTAAAAGTAGAATTGAAAATGTCGGAAGTTGAAATTCAGGCCGATGGCAGAAAAGCTACTTTCTTTTATATTGCTGAGGAAAGGGTTGATTTTCGCGAATTGATAAGAGTATATGCTTCGGAGTTTAAAGTAAAAGTGGAGATGAAGCAAATTGGTGCACGCCAGGAAGCCGCAAAAATTGGCGGTATCGGTAGTTGTGGCCGCGAACTTTGCTGCAGCACCTGGCTTACCGATTTCAAAAGTGTGAACACGAATGCCGCACGGTATCAGAATCTTAGCATTAACCAGACAAAACTGAGCGGGCAATGCGGCAGGTTGAAATGCTGCCTCAATTATGAATTGGATACTTACTTAGATGCGCTCCAAAACTTTCCTGATGATGCCGATGTACTTGAGCTGGCAAAAGGGCGCGCGTTTTTAATAAAGAAAGATATTTTTCGCAACCTGATGTGGTATTCAATGGCTGACAGTACCAAACACTACCCGCTTTCGATTGAAACGGTAAAAGAAATAAAAGCCCAGAACAAAGAAGGTATCAAACCGGAAGCCCTGGAAACCGCTGAAATAGTAAGCAGCAAACTCAAAGAAATAGAGCCCGAATTTGTGGATGTGGTGGGGCAGATCAGTTTAAAATCTTTAGAAAAAAACAGCCGCAAACGAAGGGACAGCGAACGCAGGGCTGCTACCAATTCTAACAGGCCACAAAATAAAAATCCTCAACAAGCCCAAAGGCCACCTCAAAATAAAAAACACGGTAACAGGCCCAATAATAACAACAGGAACAGGCCGGAAAAGTAGAAGTAGTGTAAAACGTAAAGTTTATCTGATGGGCTTGATAATAAAAGCTCCGGTCTTTGTTTTTTATAACGAAAGAATTTATTTACCCGTCAGGTTTTTTTTTATTAAGAATGATAACTACCTCTTTTTTGCAAATTAAGTTGAAGAAAGGCTGGTATTAGAAAAAACAGCTGGACCTGCAAAAAATTATTTACTTTCTTTGCGTATCTAATTTTAAAAAAATATGTGGCCACGCCTTGCGAAATTTGTTTTAAAAAACCGTTTACTTCTTTTACTATTATTATTGGCAACCACTGTTGTAATGGCTTTTTTTGCCAGTAAAATAAAACTCAGTTACGAATTTGCAAAAGCCATACCGGTAGATAATCCTAAGTACCAGGATTATCTTTCATTCAAAGAAAAATTTGGAGACGATGGTAACGTGCTGGTGGTGGGCATACAAACCAACCTTTTTTTTGAACTAAATAATTTCAAGGCATTTCGCAAGCTAAATGATGAACTTAAAAAAGTTCCGCACGTTGAGGATGTATTGAGTGTCTCCAATGCAGTCAATCTTTTAAAGGATACTGTTTCTCAAAAATTAATGGCTTACCCTGTATTCGCTCCTAGGTTAACCACACAACACCAAATTGACAGCGGTAAAAACATTCTCTACACACTTCCTTTTTATAAATCACTCTTGTACAATCCGGCCACGGACGCGTATTTGCTGGTGGTCCGCATTAATAAAGACATTCTTAATTCCAAAGGACGCACTTTGGTCATTAATGACATTATTGGGCATGTGGACACCTATAAGGCTGATACTCATATTGAAACCCATATCAGTGGATTGCCACTCATACGCACACAGGTAGCAGACAGAATTGCACGCGAAATGAAATGGTTTATTATCGGATCATTGGGTCTTTCTGCTCTCATATTATTACTAATGTTCCGTTCCGTAAAGACTACGCTTTTGTCTTTACTGGTGGTGATTGTGGGAGTAATCTGGAGTGTTGGAATTATGTATCTTTTTGGCTATAAAATTACTTTGCTCACCGCTTTAATTCCTCCTTTAATAGTGGTTATAGGAATTCCCAACTGCATTTATTTTCTGAATAAATATCATTATACCTATAAGAAAACGGGAAATAAAGAACAGTCATTAATTGATATGGTAAGTAAAATGGGCGTAGTTACTTTGTTCTGTAATCTAACGGCAGCCATAGGTTTCGCAGTTTTTGCCTTAACGAGAAGCGCTATTCTGCAAGAGTTTGGCGAGGTGGCAGGTTTAAGTATCATGCTGATCTTTGTGATCTCTTTTATTTTATTGCCCGGAGTATTAAGTTATATGGAGGTTCCTAAACAGCATCAGTTACGATATCTTGATATAAAATTTTTCACCAGTTTATTATTAAGGATAGAACGTTGGGTTTTTAATCATAAAAAAATCGTTTATGCTATAACGTTAGTAGCGCTTGTTTTTTCCATCATAGGTATTTTTAAATTAAAGACTGAAGGATTTATTGTGGATGATTTACCAAAGACGGATAAAATTTATACAGATTTAAAATTTTTCGAAACCAATTTTAAAGGGGTAATGCCGCTTGAAATAGTGGTTGATACCAAAAAAAAATATGGGCTTGCGGGAGCCCATGCATTACCTGTTTTAGCAAAGATAGATTCGCTGGCCACGTACATCAAATCGCAGCCGGAAATGTCGCGACCCCTTTCCATTGCGGAAGGAATCAAGTTTGTAAAAGAAGGGTTTTATGACGGGGATTCTGCTAATTATGCTTTGCCCAACTCTTTCGACCTGGCATTTGTTGGCGATTATTTGAAACCTCAAAAAGATAGCGGTGCGAGAAATAACCTGTCCAAACTGCTTACCAGTTTTATTGATACGGCAAGAGAAAGTACACGGATGAGCATTAATATGGCAGATGTGGGCACTGAAAAACTTCCGGTAGTTTTAAACGGAATCCGGCAAAGGAGTAATGAATTATTTGATTCAACAAAGTATAAAGTTACTCTTACAGGCGCTACCATTACCTTTCTTGAGGGAAGCACCTTTATCATAAATGGTTTAAAGGAAAGCCTGCTTTGGGCCTTTTTATTTATAGCGCTTTGCATGTTGTATTTGTTTAAATCCGTCAGGGTTTTAATTTGCTCTCTCATCCCCAATATTATCCCGCTCATCGTAACGGCGGGCATCATGGGTTGGGCCGGAGTAAGGCTTAAACCCTCTACGGTATTGATCTTTAGTGTGGCATTGGGTATAGCAATAGACGTAACCATACGTTTTCTTGTAAATTATAAACAGGAACTTCCCACCTATAATTTTAATGTACAAAAAACAGTCTCCGAAACCATCAACCATACCGGCCTTAGCATACTATATACTTCTTTGGTGTTGATAGCAGGATTTGTAATCTTTTGTTTTAGCGGCTTTGGCGGCACCCAATCGCTGGGCTGGCTTACGTCTATCACTTTATTCATTGCTACTTTAACCAACCTCGTTTTACTACCGGTTTTGTTATTGGATACCGCCAGGCGTCATTCGTGAATGCTCAATCGTGTGAAGTGAAAAGTGAAAGGTAAAAAGTGTTTTAGCATCCATCCCTCAATCCTTGTCTCATGCGTAAATCCTGAATCCTGAGCCTATTGACTAATCACCATTGGACCACATTCACTTGTAGAATTTATTACTCATCCAAAGAAATTACAACGTAATCAAATTATTTTTTTACGGATTTTAGCTATTTATCAAAAAAAGGCACAGATTTTTCCTTACTCTTTATTTGTCCACAAAAATTTATTATTATGAGATCTATCTGGACAGGCGCCATTGGCTTTGGTTTGGTAAACATTCCTGTAAAAATGTATAGTGCCACAGAATCAAGTAATCTTGATTTGGATATGCTGGACAAAAAAGACCATGCCCATATAAAATTTATGCGCGTAAATGAAAATACGGGAAAGGAAGTGCCTTGGGGAAATATTGTAAAAGGATACAAATACAATGATAATTATGTAGTGCTTGATGAAAAAGATTTTGAAGCAGCCAGCGCTAAAAAAACAAAAACCATTGAGATATCTGATTTTGTAAAAGAAAATGAGATCAGCAGCATCTATTATGAAACGCCTTATTACCTGGAGCCTGACAAGTCGGGTACGCGCCCATACAAATTATTATTAGAAGCGTTGCTAAAGACAAAAAAAGTAGGCGTGGCTACTTTCGTAATGCGCAACAAAGAGAGCCTGGCTATTCTGCGGCCGGATGGAGAAGTGATTGTATTAAACAGAATAAGGTTTGAAGAAGAAATAAGAGATCCAAAGGAACTTGCACTCCCAACCAATACGGAAGTAAAACCTCCCGAATTAAAAATGGCTATCACACTAATTAATCAGCTCACCGGGAAATTTGATATTTCAAAATACAAAGACACTTATAATGCCGAGCTTTTAAAATTGATAAAAGCCAAAGCGAGTGGTAAAAAAATGAAAGTGCCGGAAATGAAAGTGGTTCATAGCAAAACCCAGGATCTTATGGATCAATTGAAAGCAAGCCTCGAAGTAAAACGAAAAAAATCTGCGTGATATGGCATTGACGCTTTATAAAAAAAAGAGAAATTTTAAAGAGACGTCCGAACCTGGTGGTAAGGTGAAGAAGTCTGATGCCCAATTAATCTTTGTAGTGCAGAGACACAAAGCCACCAACCTTCATTACGATTTCAGACTGGAACTGGATGGCGTACTTAAAAGTTGGGCGGTTCCTAAAGGCCCGTCATTGAACCCAAAAGACAAGCGGCTTGCCATGATGGTAGAAGACCATCCGTATGAATATAAAGATTTCGCCGGTGTGATTCCTGAAGGAAATTATGGAGCCGGCATTGTAGAAATCTGGGACAAGGGTACCTATTCGGATATGGAAGAGTCTTCGGTGGATGTGACGAAAAAAAATTTGCGCGAAGGACTGAAAACGGGTAATCTGAAATTTAAATTATCCGGTAGAAAACTGAAAGGTGAATTTGCTTTGGTGAAATTAAAATATAAAGAAGATAATAGCTGGCTGCTCATCAAACATAACGATGAATTTGCAGTGGGTACCGATTACAGCAGTGAAAATGATACTCCGGAAAATTCTCCTATAAATAAATGGCTGCAAGAAAACAAGAAAAATCCCACGAAAAAAAAAAGTTCCAAACCTCAATAAAAGAAGGTAAAAAATTGGCCAACTTTTTCAAACCAATGCTCGCGAAGGAAACGGAAAAAGTATTTGATGATAAAGACTGGTTGTTTGAAATAAAATGGGATGGGTACAGGGCCATCACTGAAAAAAAAGAAAATACTATTTCACTGTATTCCCGCAACGGCATTAGCTTTCAGCAGTCTTATCCCATTATAGTGGATCAATTAAAACACATCAAAGCCAATGCGGTACTGGATGGCGAGATTGTGGTTTTAAATGATAAAGGCCAACCAGATTTCCAATTGCTTCAGCATTATTCCGAAAACCCTGACCACCCGATTCAATACCAGGTCTTTGATTTACTTCAACTGAACGGACATGATACCTCTGGTCTCCAACTCATTGAGCGAAAAGAATTGCTTAAAAAATTACTTCCTGAAAATGAAGTGATCCGCTATTGCGAGCACATTCCTGAAAAAGGAAAATCTTTTTTTAGGGTTAGCAAAGAAAAAAATCTGGAAGGCATTCTCGCAAAGAGAATTGACTCAAAATATTATACCGGCAAAAGATCTGCCGACTGGTTAAAAATAAAACATCATAAAACCCAGGAAGCGATAATTGCAGGATATACAGAGCCGTCGGGATCAAGGAAATATTTTGGCGCCTTAATTCTTGCTTCTAAAGAAGGGAATCATTTTAAATACATAGGTCATACCGGCACGGGATTTAGCGACGCTTCCTTAAAAGAAATGTTCCATTTGCTTCAGTCTCTTATACAAAAAGAATCTCCTTTTGTAAAAAAGATCAAAACCAATGCACCCGTTACCTGTGTAAAGCCTGAAGTGATTTTTGAAGTAAAATTTGCAGAAATAACCAACGAGGGAATGTTTCGCCATCCCGTTTTTCTGCATCTCAGAAACGATAAAAATATAAATGAAGTAAGCATGAAAAACAC
>JBDSOE010000178.1:0-2586 GCA_039915005.1 Ginsengibacter sp. | reverse complement strand
TGGATCAGATCCCACTTCACCACTGGGAATTACTATACTCAAACCCGAAGCCGCGCCCTGCAAACCCCTTCCTATATCGGCAATGGGCCTCCCCTGTAATGTTTTCTTAACATCCACGGTAGATACAGCGCCAGTAACATTTCCTCTTTTTTGTGTACCATATCCAACTACCACAATATCTTCCATGGATTTATTGAGGGTGGAAAGGGTAATTTTAATATAATTTGACTCTCTAATTGTAAATTGTTGGTTATCGTAACCAACAGACGAGAACTCCAGCACCTGGCCCTTAGCAGCCTTTATACTGAACCTTCCCTCCTGATCGGTTTGGGTACCTGTTGTTTCCCCTTTAATTAAGACAGAAACTCCTTCAACTGGAGCATTATCCGGGGAAAGTACAATGCCAGTTACTGTTCTATCCTGCCCAAACGAAGAGAGACAAAAGAGCAGAAAAACCAGCAAAGGAATGAAACGTTTATTTGCGGTCATAAAAATGGTTTTGAATGATGAATTAATTAAATTTTTATAATTGAGATGCACTTAAATAGTCAATCAGATACCTGTTAGCTTTAATAATGCTTCAATCTTATGACAGTGAAATCTCTTATTGCGCTGCTTTTTTACACTCTGTTTAAAAATGATTCTCAATAAGGAAAATTACACGTTCAAAAAGCATCGAATTTATTTTCTAAATCACCGTTATTCCCGCCCGCACATACGGTTTTAAAAGCGGATCATCCGGCGACAATTCCGTAATCAACGTATCTATCTTTTTACTTTCACACACCTGGAAAACTTGCTGTAGATTGATCTTCTCAGAAATGGTTAAACATACTACCCGCTTTGAAGATTCTACTATTGCTCTTTTTATTTGCACCACTTCCCAGTCATTGTCTGATACACCGGTATCAAGGTTGATAGCATATACTCCCAAAAAACACAGATCTACTTTTAATTCCTTTATTCTTGAAATGGCATCGGAGCCTATGGTAATTTTTGACTCCTTTGAAATTTTATCTCCAATGGCGATTACGTCTATATTGGGATGCAGAATATATTCTGAAAGAGCCGGAATACTTCCCGATATAAATGTGGCATGTAATTCCGGTGGTAAGGCTTTTGCCATTTCAATAATGGTAGTGCCCCCGGTAGTTAATACAAACATTCCATCTTTAAGTAATGATATAGCTTTCTGGGCAATGAGTTTTTTTTGCTGATAGGCATATACCTCGTTAGAGGAACTACGGTTATTATGAAAAGACGGTGACAGAGCGCCACCATGTACCTTGATGACCTTCCCTTCATTGGCAAGCTGCTGAATGTCGCGGCGTATCGTGTCGTCAGATACTTTTATTTGTTTGCTCAAATTAGCCGATAGAACCCTATTATGCACGTTTACCTGGTGAAGAATAAATGATTGTCTTTCTATTTTAAGCATTCGTCAGTCCCCTTTTTAATCATTAGTTAATTAAGATTCCTAACAATTCTGTAACAAACCTATAACAAATTTTAAACAAAACCGCAATACCTGCAATATATTTTAGAAAAAATACGCAACATAACGCATTTGTCATTTATTTCTTCTACAGCAGTTAATACCTCAAAAGTTACTGTTCCTCCATTTTTACAGTACTATCAAGCATTACCACTCAATACATTTTGCTTCTTCTTCCATTTTGGGGATGCGGTTTTGTGAGTAATTAAAAGCTGAGCGTCTTATTTTCTCATCATACACAGCCAAAGAAGCTTAGATCTTCTATTGATAGTTTGCGGTAAATGCGTTTTTAATTCCACACTTCCTGGGTGTAATTGGTTCCCTGAAATCCATGTTATATCATTATGATTTAGTTTTACCGACGAATCAATCTTTTAGTTTAGCAAGATATTTCCGATGAACTAATAAAAGAATTTCTTTCTCTTTTCAGTGGTAAGGAAGATGTATGTAATCAGTTGGGGAAAAGCTGGGAAGAACGGATATATGCTTGCATACGATTTAAATTGGGATGAATTTTTAAAACATAAAGAAAGAGGCGGTACCCTAAAAGATTTTCCGGTAAACAGTTTTCAAAACTTTATCCAGTCATTTCTTGAAATTGCGAAACCGTTGTTCGGGGTATAAAACTAAAAAAGCCTTCAAAATCAACCGCTTTGAAGGCTTTTAAAAATTTCAGTGACCCCGCAGGGACTCGAACCCTGGACCCGCTGATTAAGAGTCAGCTGCTCTACCAACTGAGCTACGGAGTCATTTTTTTTTTGCAAATATATAGTTATAAATAATTACTCCATTGCATAATATGGCGGGCAACTCATTCAAGCCACTATTCTTTTAAAAATAATTCCATTAAAGGCCCGGATATACGCTGCATCTTCCAACCTCTATTGATAGAAAGTCTGGCGGTTTTTTTGTAACTTGATTTATTCTTTTTGCACAATTGTTCTCAAAATTCAAAAACTAAAATTTAGTAAATCATGGAAAAGAAAAACAAGCTGACTACATCAACCGGCACGCCGGTTCCTGATAATCAAAACGTACAAACTGCTGGCCCACGTGGCCCCGCGCTTTTGCAGGATTTTTGGTTTTTAGAA
>JBDSOE010000155.1:0-14455 GCA_039915005.1 Ginsengibacter sp. | reverse complement strand
CAGCACTGCGATGCGACTTACGGGGGCAAAATTGCCGGACTATGGTGTATCGCCATTTCACAAACAATTTTGGAAAGGAGATTATACAATTCATGTGCGACCAAAATATTCTTTCAATGTTCGCGCTGTTTCTACAAGAACCAAACGAACAGAATCGGGAAATAAAGAAAACCTACTTGGAAAGTTTCTGGCAGATGGCTCTACCAATATTCAAAGAAGTGGTGAAGAGTATTATGATATTATGCCCATCTGGGAATGGGATAAAATTCCCGGCGTGACATCACGGGATTTTAAAGAAGATCAAAAGATGGATGTTCAATGGGGAGAAAGTGGTAGCACCAACTTTACAGGAGGTGTAAGTGATGGGGTTTATGGTTGTTCTGTGTACGATATGGATTATAATGAGGTGCAGGCAAAAAAAGCTTATTTCTTTTTTGATGATGAAGTGGTATGCCTTGGCGCAGGCATCAATAGCAATTGTGCAGAAAATATTACCACCACCTTAAACCAAAACTGGCTAAAGGGTGGAGCAAAAATATCATTAAACAGTAAAATTAAAAATGCCGGGAAGGAACAAAATGTTGACAATCCGGATTGGGTGTGGCAGCAAAGCATTGGTTACTTTTTTTTACAACCCTCAAATGTAAACGTAAGTGCAGGCGCACAATCCGGTAATTGGGCTTCAATAAATGCAAGCCGTTCTAAAGAACAAATAACTGGCAATGTTTTTAAACTATGGATAAACCATGGAGTAAAACCTACAGATGGAAGTTATGCTTATATGGTAGTGCCGGGTATTAATGTAGAAGGAATGAATTTGTATAATAAGCAAAATATAAAAGTTGTAGAAAATTCAAATTCTATCCAGGCAGTAAAAAATGAAAAGCTTCAAATGATGCAGATAGTATTTCATAAAGCAGGTACCATAAAGGATAATGGAGTTTCAATTTCTGCCGATAAGCCTTGTGTTTTGTTATTTAAAAATATTGATGCCAAAAATGTTTCGATGTATGTGGCTGATCCTTCTCAAAAATTAAGAGAGGTGACCATTACTTTAAAAACAAAATTGATGAATGGTGAAAAGAAAGTGAATTGTAATTTACCAACTGGAAATTTTGCAGGTTCATCAGCAATGTTCCTGTTGAACTAAAAATTTGATTGATTTAAAATTTTGAGATGGAGATTAAAATTATTTTTTATGCTGTGCTGTGCATCTTTATTATAAGTTGCTCTGTTGCTACTAAGGCACAAAATAATAACAGTAATCCATCAAAATTATTCGAACAGTACAAGCAAAATAAAGAGAATTCTATATTGCCTGATTTCTCTTATGCCGGGTATCATAACGGAGAAAAGAAAATTCCAAAAATACAAGACTATAAAATTTTTGATGTTACCCAATATGGAGCTCTTCCAAATGATACTATTTCTGATAAAGCCGCTATACAAATGGCAATTAATGCAGCGAATAAAAACGGATCGGGCATAGTGTTTTTCCCCGAAGGAAGATTTTTAATAAATGAAGACGCCGACGGGCCTACCAGCATTGTTTCTAATACCGGCAAGATTATTTTTAGAGGTAGCGGTTCGGGGCCAGGAGGAACAGAGTTGTACATGAAGAATCCTTTACCGCCTAAAAATCCTGATCAGATGTGGACAGTGCCTCCTATTATTATTTTCAGTGCACGAGGTAAGGATACAAAAATTGGGGATGTAGTTAAATCTACTAAAGTGGGGGATTTTAAGATAGCATTAAATGATACAAAAAATATTAAGCCTGGTGACTGGATCGTTTTATCCATGTTGAACAATGATCCTGCTCTCCTCAATGCAGAACTTGCACCTTATAAAGCATCGCCCGCCTGGACTTATTTAGTAGATAAAGGGGTTGATGTAAAAGTGTATCTCCAGGTAGCTGCTGTGCAAAATGAAACGATTACTTTAAAAACTCCCATCACTTACAATATTGATCCAAAGTACAATTGGGAGGTGCAATTATTTGCCAATAGCGAAGAAGTAGGTATTGAACATATAGCTTTTGTTGGTAGCTGGAAAGATAAATTTGTGCACCACAGGTCATGGAAAGATGACAGCGGATTTACTATGTTTCGTTTTTCCCGTTGTACCAATTCATGGATGACGGATTGCCGGTTTACTGACTGCAATGTTGCTACTGCAATTACTCAAAGCGCCAACATTTCTATTATCAATTGCAGGATAACAGGCAACCCCGGACATGAAGCGATCGTAAGCAACGAATCAACGAATGTGTTGATGGCGAAATTGGTGGATGAAGCATCCATGTGGCATTCTTTTGGATCTTCACATGGATCAATGAACACAGTGATCTGGCGTTGCTCCTATCCATCTACCACTTGTTTTGAATCGCATGCCAGCCAGCCACGAAATACTTTATTGGATTGCGTGAAAGGTGGCCTGATGCAGAACCGGGGCGGTGGCGCACTTCAAAATATGCCCAATCACATGAAGGGGTTGGTAATCTGGAATTACACACAAACCAATGCATCAATAAAGAATTTTGAGTTTTGGCCTACAAGTACAAAATGGTGGAAGATTCCAAATCCAATTATTGTGGGTTTTGCAGGTAATGGCACCACCTTTGAGAAAGGCCAGGTAGGATACATAGAATCAACCGGTAAATGGGTAACACCCAATTCTCTTTACGAAGCTCAGTTGGCATTGCGGCTGGGGCAAATACCGGATTGGTTGAAGCAATTGAAATAAATTTTTTGGAACATTAAAAGGATGATTATGAAACGACCAACCCGGATGAAATTTTTTATAGGAATTATAATTGTATTATTTGTGGTGGGCGTGTTTTCTTTTGTACAACAACCTGAGAAAACGAAAAAAATGGCTCCACCTAATTTACTGATCATCCTTGTGGATCAGTGGACAGGCCACGCATTGGGTTTTGAAAATAAGGAACCTGTATTAACGCCGAACCTGGATGAATTGTCAAAGAAAAGCCTGGTGTTAAAACAAATGGTCAGCAATTATCCCGTTTGCTCACCCGCCCGTGCGATGTTATTGACCGGGAAATATCCATTGAAAAATCATGTATATACGAATGTGAATTCCTCTTCAGCGCCTTACGGCATTGAACTGCCGAAAAATATTGTTTGCTGGTCAGATGTGCTTAAATCAAACGGTTATTCAAATGGTTACATCGGCAAATGGCATTTGGACTCGCCGCATGAACCCTACATTCCCACTTCGAACAATATTGGTAAAGTGGCCTGGAACGAATGGACGCCGCCCGACAGGAGGCATGGATTTGATTACTGGTACGCTTACGGAACTTATGATGAACACGATCATCCGATGTATTGGGATACTAAAGCACCAAGAGATAGTTTTCATTACGTAAATGAGTGGGGACCTATACATGAAGCAAAAAAAGCATTAGCATTTATGCGAAATGATAATGAAAAATACAGAACAAAAGGCAAACCATTTTCATTAGTAGTTTCTATGAATCCTCCTCACTCTGAATACAAAACAGTACCCCAAAAATATTACAACCTGTATAAGGATGTGCCGTTGCAAACATTTTTAAAAGACCCTGATATCCCCGCTGCAGGTACTGAAATGGGAGATTTTTATCGGGAAAATATTAAGTATTACTATGCAAATATGACCGGTGTGGATGAACAGGTAGGAGTTATATTGCAGGGTTTAAAAGACAATCATTTAGATGATAATACCATCGTTGTTTTTATGGCAGATCATGGAAACAACCTGGGTAAGCACGATGAAATTTCAAAAAATAATATTTACGAAGAATCATTGAGTATCCCTTTCATCATTTATTGGAAAGGACATATCATGCCTCGTATTGACAATGAATTTCTAGGAAGCATTCCTGATCTTTATCCCACATTTTTAGATTTAATGGGATTGAAGAAATCTATTCCAAATGACTTAGACGGGGTGAGCTATGCAGAGTATTTTAAAAACGGTAAAGGTAAAAAGCCGTTATATCAATATATTATGGGAGCTATCATCAGTAATAACGTAAATGTAAATACAGGATTCAGGGGGATAAGAACAAAGGAATACACATTTGCTTACGTAAAAAATAAAGGTAAAACCGAATCTTATCTTTTTGATATGATTAAAGATCCTTTTGAAATGAATAATATCTATGACCCTAATTCAGAAATCGTAAAACAATACAGGAAAGAATTGATAAAATGGTTAAAGAAAACGAAAGACATTTTTGTAATTCCGGATAAATAAAAACTCACCCACATTGCCCTAAGAAAGCTCATGGGCAAGGTTTTTACCTGATCATCTTTTTTAAATATTTAATCTACCAATAAACAAGTTTAGCTATGCTTTACAAAAGAATATTAATAACTATCGCTTTCTTTTTTATGGCTTCCTTTGGATATAGCCAGGCACCTATAGCACCTCACGCCATTTTCGCTGAAATAAAAAAAGTGGCTGATTGGCAGATCGCGGATATTGAAAAGAATGGTTGGCGTTGGCCATCTACCGATTGGACCAATGGCGCTTATTATGCCGGGCAATTGGCATGGGCTAAAATTGCCAATGACCAGAAGCAATTGGATTTTTTAATTTCCGTAGGAGAAAAAAATAAATGGGAAGGTGGCCCTGAAAAATTTTTTGCAGATGATTATTGTGTAGGTCAAACTTATGCGCAGTTGTTTATGCTTTATAAAGATTCGACGATGATAAAGCCGATGATCAAACTATGTGATGATATACTTGCGCGACCTCATATTGAATCATTGGTATGGAATTTTGATGGCGGCCTTCATAACCGTGAGTGGGCCTGGTGTGATGCATTATTTATGGGGCCGCCTACTTTGGCATACATCTATAAAGTAACCGGTAATAAAAAATACCTGGATGGAATGAATGAATTATGGTGGAGAAGCAGCGACTATTTATATGATACCAAAGAGCATTTATATTTTCGTGATAGCCGATTCTTTAATCAAAAAGAAAAGAATGGAGCAAAGGTTTTTTGGAGCCGCGGAAACGGATGGGTGATAGCTGCCCTTACGCGTATTTTAGATAACATGCCTGCCGATTATCCGGCACGTCCACGGTATCTAAAAATATTCAAAGATATGGCAACCCGCATCTCTTCCCTACAACAACCTGATGGCACCTGGCATGCGAGTTTACTGGATCCTAAGAGCTTTCCTGTAAAGGAAACCAGTGGTACTGCCTTCTTTACCTATTCATTGGCGTGGGGAGTAAACCGGGGGTATTTACCTTATGAAAAATATTTTCCGGTAATAAAAAAAGCCTGGACTGCTCTAAATGATTGCGTTCATCCGGATGGCAAATTAGGTTTTGTGCAGGTGCCTGGTGCATCACCGGAAAAAGTAGGTTATGATGATTCAGAAGTATATGGTACAGGTGCTTATTTGCTGGCAGGCACCGAGTTATTTAAAATGATGTTTGGGAAAGAAGTTGCGGCGAAAAAAACTGTCATCCACAATTCGCTTCCTCTGGACAGGCGTGAAGAAATGGTGGAATTGAAATGGACACAATTTGCAGAATCAAAATTTGATCCTTCAAAAACCATTGTAGTAAATGCCCAGACCAACGAAGAAATTCCTTCTCAAATTATTTATAACGGAACCAAAACTCCGGTCTCAATTATTTTTCAATCAGGCATAACAGCAGGCAGTACGGGTTATTATTATTTTAAAAAACAAAAACCTAAAACGTATGCTGCTAAAACTTATGGAAGGCAAGTGCCTGAGCGCTTTGATGATTTTGCATGGGAGAACGACAAGATAGCTTTCAGGATGTACGGCGCTGCATTGGATAACCATCCTGACAATGCAAAAGGAATAGATTTGTGGTTGAAGAAAACAAATAACCTGGTTATTAATAAATGGTACAAACAAAATG
Organism: Ginsengibacter sp.; assembly: GCA_039915005.1. Taxonomy (GTDB): domain Bacteria; phylum Bacteroidota; class Bacteroidia; order Chitinophagales; family Chitinophagaceae; genus Ginsengibacter. Next base: position 8,536 of record JBDSOE010000155.1, on the reverse strand, counting down.
ACTATCACATTGATCATGGAGAAGGAGTGGACGCTTATCATGTAGGGATGACACTCGGTGCGGGCAATTCTGAGCCATTGTCAGAAAAGGGGCTTGCATTTTCTGGTAATTATTCAGATTATAAAATATTAGACCAGGGGCCGTTGCGTATCGCTTTCGAATTGATTTATAAACCCTGGCAGGTAAATGGACAAGAGGTACAACAAGTAAAAACTATTTCGCTTGATGCCGGTTCTAACCTCAATAAAATAAAGGACGATTATGAATTTGAAGGGAAAACATTAACCATTGCAGCAGGCGTAACGAAACATAACGACGATGGAAATCCTGTAATAGATTCAGTAAATCGTTTTGTAAGTTATTGGGACCAGGCCGATGGAAAAGTGGACAATGGAAAAGTAGGAGTTGCCATCATGGTTCCTGGTTATGAAGCGGTATCTTTTAAAAACGAATTGGGACATTTATTGTCCGTTGCTAACCTAAATCCTGGCCAACCTTTTATATACTACCAGGGTGGTGCGTGGAACCGAAGTGGTTTTTTCCCTGACGAGCAAGCCTGGATTGACTACCTGGTAGATTACCATAAGAAATTGAAAAACCCTTTGGAGATTAGTTATTAAATTAATTACCTGTCATGTTCAAAACATTCGCTTTCAGAAAGATTATTTTTTTACTTTTCCTTTTTTTAGTTTCCGTCTTATCATCTAAAATAGTGTCTGCACAAATACCTGATATCTGTGAAGAATTGGTTCCTTCAGGATGGCAAGCCAAAGGTGGAAGTATTTCCATGGGCCATGAACATTTTAAAGCAGGGAAGGAATCTGTTTTATGGAAATGGGATAAGCATAATGCTTCACTTGAAATTACAGATACTGCTTTTGAATCAGCAGCTTCTAATCCAAGAAATTCTTTTGTTATCTGGATTTACAATGAAAAGCCTTTAGAAGATAAATTGCTTTTTGAATTTGAGAAAGATGGCGAAAAAGCAAGCAGTTTTACATTCAATCTTAATTTTAAAGGATGGCGCACTGCCTGGGTAATGTATCACAGGGATATGGATGGGAAACCGATAGAAGGCATGAACCAGCTAATCATTCATGCGCCGGCTTCTGTAAAAAAAGGCTCTTTATATTTTGACCAGGTACTTTACAATGTTTCAATTAATCCTCGCTCTCCTATGCGCGATGAACAGGTGCCGTTTGTAAATATACATGCTAATGAGGCGGCGAATGCCCACTGGACGGCTTTATATTGGTTTACCCGTAATCCGCATTACTTAGCTTTGCCGGATGAAGTGACGCCTCAAGATAAGAAGGAATTAGAGGCGATTCTAAAGCGTTATAAAAATCTGATGCGTTCAGACGCTAAATACAAAAAAATAAAATTAAGTGACCTTGAACAAGACTTTAGCTTTTGGGATATCAAAAGGAAAAATAATGAAATAACAGGAAGGCCTGTTTATTCAATGAACGATGTGGAATTGTTTTCTGAAGGTGCAGATAAATCATTGAAAAATAATTTTAAGCAATATACTGTTGCTACTTATACCGAATTGATGCTTAACGTAGCGGGTGTTTATTCTATTTCAAAAGATAGTTCTGAAAAGAAACACCTGGCTGGGATGTTTATGAACTTATTGGATAATCTGGATGACCAGGGCTGGAGCGCAGGTAGTGGCATGGGCGCATTGCATCATCTCGGTTATAATTTTCGTGATTTTTACGTGTCATGCCTTATGATGAAGCCGGTGTTAAAACAGAACCATGTACTGGATCGTACCATCAATAGTATGTATTGGTTTAGTGGTTTGGGTCGTACACAAGTGGATACCAGTAAAGTTGCTGATTCTAATATTGATGTATTTAATACCCTGCTCGGCAGTATGCTGAGTACGATTCTTATTATGGATGATTCGCCAGGAAAAGTGCGGCAGATGCAGGAATATGCACACTGGCTTTCTCAGTCCATAATGCCTACCTATTCAATTGACGGAACTTTTAAGCCGGATGGTTCTGTGGTTCATCATGGTAATCTCTATCCCGCCTATGGTGTTGGTGGCTTGCAGGGAATAACGCCTATTGTGTATTCTCTCGGTAAGACATCATTCCGCGTAAACCCAGTATCACAACAGGAATTAAAAAAAGTGATGCTTATGATGCATTATTATACCAATCCTCTCTACTGGCCTGTAAGTGTATCAGGAAGACATCCTACAGGTAACTTGAAAATTGCATCAGACGCGTATGCTTATATGGCACTTGCAGGCTCACCCAATGGTGAGAAAAATATTGATGAAGAAATGGCAGCGATTTACAGAGGCATTGTTACCAATGATAAAGATAAATGGGCACGTGAATTTAAAGCGCTTGGAATTCAGCCGGCACCGTTTCCTCATGGGCATTGGAACATCAACTACGGCTTGCTCGATATTCACCGCCGCAGCGATTGGTTGCTGACGGTGCGTGGGCATAACCGTTATTTTACAACACACGAATCTTATCCGGGGGCAAATATGTATGGCCGTTATTTATCTTATGGATTCCTTGAGGTTACCTATCCTCAAACACCTGGCGACCATGGCAGTAGTTTTAAAGACAAAGGTTGGGACTGGAACAACATTCCGGGAACTACTACACTGCATGTACCACTTGATAAATTAAGGGCGCGTATTTTAAACGTAGATGATTTTAGTGGAGTAGAGGAGATGTTGTTGTCAGATCAGATATTCGCTGGCGGCACTAATCTCAATCAGTGGCAAGGTATGTTTGCTATGAAACTTCATGGCCATGATAAGTATGACATGGGAAGTTTTCGCGCCATCAAATCATGGTTCATGTTTGATAGTATTGTTGTTTGCCTTGGTTCCAATATTACAAATAACATTAAAGATTATTCCACACAAACTACTTTGTTTCAAAATAATTTAGACCGTAAGCAGGCTACTTTTTTTGTGAACAATAAGAAAGATACTTCCTTTCCTTATCAACAAAAATGGGATCAATCAAATGATCTGTCAATCATTGACAACTGTGGTATAGGCTATTATCTTCCAAAACAAAAAAGCCTGGTGTTTACTAAAAAAGAACAAACATCCAGGGACCAGACAGATACGAAGGATACTCACGGAAATGTGGCGAAGCTGATCTTTGATCATGGCAGTGCGCCTCAGAATCAGTCTTACGAATATGCCATGCTGATAGAGACCAATCCTGTAGCTATGGGTCAACTCAAGGCGTCAATGGAAAGCCCTGAACCCGTTTATAAAGTATTGCGAAAAGATAGTATAGCACATACGGTTTATTATGCGCCTAAGCATATCACTGCATCAGCATTCTTCAAGAGTGATTCCAGTAGTAATGATTCATTGGTGATATCCAATAATCGTCCATGCCTGATGATGTATCAGAAAAATAATAACACGCTTAACATGTCTGTTACCGATCCTGACCTGGCTTTCTATACAGGCCCCGATGATAGTCCTTTAACTGCAGATGGCAAACGTAAAGAAGTGAGTATTTATTCACGTAGTTGGTACAAAACCCCTTCACAGCCATCTGTTGTTGAGTTAATTATTAAGGGCCGCTGGAAAAATGTGGTAGCAGGAAGTAAAATAAAAATTACAGTCTTATCAAATGGCAATACGCAGCTTTCTATTCCCTGTGAATATGGACTGGCATCAAAAATTGAATTGATGAAAGATTGATACTTTTAAAAGAAGGAATAATATATAAAGCGCAAAAATCTGAAAGTTGTGTCAAAATTCATTTCATATTTTTCTTGGAATTTGCTCATTTACCTTCACTTTGAAATGCGCAAACCTTATCGGGAACGATTGCATAGAAATAGTTACGCAATATCCTGAATTGTCTGAAGAATATCGGTAAACTTGCGATATTACTCTTGTTAATTCAAATCTGGTTCATCATGCAAATAAATGATCTTTTTAATCTTTCTGGTAAGACTGCGCTGGTAACGGGATGTTCCCGCGGAATAGGTGAGGCAATGGCAATAGCTTTGGCTGAAGCCGGAGCCGATATCATTGGTGTCTCAGGCACTCTTCGGGCGGGAAGTGCGGTGGAGGCTGAGGTTAAAAAATCAGGTAGAGAATTTTCGCCTTATGCAATTGACCTGGGCAATCGTGATGAATTATATCAGTCCATCAAAAAAATAAATGAAGTTCATCCTGTAATTGATATTCTTGTTAATAACGCTGGTACTATATTAAGGAACCCTGCTGCTGTACATAAAGATGAAGAGTGGGATAAAGTCCTTGCAATAAACCTTGATGCTGCGTTTATCCTTGCCCGTGAGTTTGGTAAAAAGATGCTGGAAAGGCAGCAGGGTAAAATAATTTTTACCTGTTCACTGCTTTCCTTCCAGGGAGGAATTAATGTGCCGGGATATACCGCCAGCAAAAGCGCTATTGCAGGCCTGGTGAAAGCATTGGCCAATGAATGGGCATCTAAAGGAGTCAATGTAAACGGCATTGCCCCCGGATACATAGCTACTAAAAATACTGAAGCATTAAGAGAAGATGCAAACAGAAGTAAATCAATTCTGGAAAGAATTCCTGCGGGCAGATGGGGAGAACCAGAGGATTTCAAAGGCCCGGTTGTTTTCCTGAGTTCTGACGCTTCCAATTATGTGCATGGAGAAATACTAACAGTAGATGGAGGCTGGATGGGGCGATAAATAATTTTGAAATGGAACTTAAAGATACCCGAAGATCAGGCTTTAAAACATTCCTGGGACGAGAGTTGTCTGGCGGATTTTTGCTAATAAAAGCAAATAAATAATAAAGAAAAACTGACAGTAAATAAATACTTCCAAATTTAATCCACAGGCATGAAAAAAATTTCACTTATCATTTCTTTAATCTTTGTGGTTGCTTTTTGCAATGCGCAAGCCCGTTCGGATAAAGAACAAATGCGCCGGTTGATTAAAGAAAATTTTGAACTTGCAGATACGCAATACCGTTATATGATGACGTTGATCCCTGCGGATAAAATGCCTCAATCGTACGATGAAAAAGATAAAAAATTAATATCCCATGATATCAAATGGTGGTGTTCCGGTTTTTATTCCGGCACTCTTTGGTACATCTTTGAACAAACCGGAAATGAGGTAATTAAAAAAGAGGCTGAAAGAGCGTTGGAGGTAATCAAACCCAATCAAACCTATACGGACAATCATGATCTTGGCTTTATGATGTATTGTAGCTTTGGAAACGCTTATCGTCTTACAAAAAATGAAGAATATAAAGACATTATTTTCCAATCTGCCCGGTCGCTATCTACAAGATACCGGCCTTCTATAAAATCTATACAAAGCTGGAATGGCAATAAATATTTTAAGTGCCCTGTAATTATTGACAACATGATGAACCTTGAAATGATGGACTGGGTAAGCGATAATGGAGGTGATAAAAAATACAAGGAAATAGCGATCAGTCATTCTAATACCACCATGAAAAACCATTTCAGGCCCGATTATAGTTCTTACCATGTGGTGGATTATGATTTACAAACCGGTAAAGTCATCCGCAAAGCTACCTGGCAAGGCGCGGCAGATTGTTCTTCCTGGTCGAGAGGCCAGTCGTGGGGATTGTATGGCTACACAATGATGTATCGTTTTACAAAAGATAAAAAATATTTGAAACAGGCACGCAATATTGCCCAATTTATTTTGCATAATCATAATCTTCCGGAAGATAAAATTCCTTACTGGGATTTTGATGCACCACAAATACCTTTTGCCAAAAGAGATGCATCTGCAGCGGCTATCATGGCATCAGCCTTACTCGAATTAGGCACGTATGCCAATGGCAGGGAAAAGGAAGAATATGTTACCAGTGCTGAAAAAATATTAGAATCTCTCTCGGGTGAAAAGTACAGGGCTAAAGCCGGAGAGAATGGAGGATTTTTATTAATGCACAGCGTTGGCGCATTGGTTTTAAATTCGGAGGTGGATGTTCCTCTTATATATGCAGACTATTATTTTTTAGAAGCCTTGAAAAGGTACAAGGATTGGTATCTCAATTAAACAATCAATTACGCTAACAAAATTGTAAAAGAAATTAAAAAAAATAAATCATGAAAGAAAAATTGGAAGACAGGTATGCTGTAAGCCCCGAGGAAGTGAAGCAAATGGATACAGAACATTTGAGAAAAAATTTTTTAATAGAAAAAATTTTTGAGGAAGATGCTATTCATCTTACTTTATCTTTCTACGACAGGTATATAGCAGGCGGCGCAATGCCTGTAAATAAAAAACTTGAGTTGCCTAATCCTGATAATTTGAAGGCTAATTATTTTTTGGAACGCAGAGAGATGGGAATTATAAATGTAGGCGGAAAAGGAATAATAGAAGCGGACGGTACCGTTTTTGAACTGGATTTTAAAGAGGCGCTGTACATAGGAAAAGAAACCCAAAAAGTAAGTTTCGCTTCTTCAGATCCATCTAACCCTGCTAAATTTTATATTAACTCTGCGCCTGCGCATCATAAATTTTCCACAAAGAAAATCACCAAAAAAGAAGCTGAAATTGTAACCTTAGGTTCGTTGGAAAATTCAAACCATCGAACCATCAACAAACTTATTGTAAACAGCGTGGTTGAAACCTGCCAGTTACAAATGGGTATGACCGAATTGAAACCTGGCAGTGTCTGGAATACAATGCCTGCGCATACGCATGACCGTAGAATGGAAGTTTATTTTTATTTTGAGATACCTAAAGAACAATCTGTTTGCCATTTCATGGGCCAGCCACTGGAATCACGACATATCTGGATGCAAAATGATCAGGCTGTAATTTCTCCTCAATGGTCTATGCATGCAGGAGCCGGAACATCCAGCTACACTTTTATATGGGGCATGGCTGGCGAAAATCTGGATTATGGCGATATGGATGTATGCGCCATTAATGATTTAAAATAAGATTTGACAACTTTTAAAAAGTTGTCAAATCTGTTTCCTGCGTCTGCGGATAGAGGCAGGGGATGAGGGATTTATTGATTTAGATTGTGATCTTTGCCACAAATAAAAAATAAAAAAAATGAAGCCAGTTAATACAGCATTATGTTCATTCGGAATGAGTGGCCTGGTTTTTCACGCCCCTTTTTTAAGCGTGAATCCCGGGTTGAATTTTTATGCGGTTTGGGAAAGATCCAAAAACCTCGCGGAGGAAAAATATCCTGGCGTGAAAACTTATCGTTCGTTAGAGTCCATGCTGGCAGATGATTTGGTGGAACTGGTGATTGTGAATACGCCCAATGCCACGCATTATGAATTTGCCAAAAAAGCATTGGAAGCCGGCAAGCATGTGATAGTTGAAAAACCATTTACTATTTCTGTTGAGGAAGGAAAGGATTTAATTGAGTTGGCAAGTAGAAAAGACAGGAAAATATCTGTTTATCAAAACCGCCTGTACGACAGCGATTATAAAACGATAAAAAAAATAATTGATGAAAACCAACTGGGCAATCTGGCAGAAGTGGAAATGCATTTTGACCGGTACAAAGAGGAACTTAGTCCCAAATTACATAAAGAAAAACCGGGCCCCGGTGCCGGGATTTTGTATGATCTTGGTGCGCATTTAATTGACCAGGCTTTGCAATTATTCGAAATGCCCAGGGCGATTTTTGCAGACATCAGAATTCTTCGACCCACATCGCAGGTAGATGATTATTTTGAATTGCTTTTTTATTATGATAAATTAAGAGTCCGGTTAAAAGCAAGCTATGTGGTAAGGGAAGCATTGCCGGGATATATTTTGCACGGATTTAAAGGTTCTTTTATAAAACCGAAAACAGATATTCAGGAAGATGAATTAAAAGCAGGAGTCATTCCCGGAAAAGCCGATTGGGGCAAGGAGCCGGAAACAGAAAAGGGGCTTTTGCACACTGAAAAAGACGGTAAAATTATCAGGGAGTATATTACCTCGGAGAAAGGAAATTATGGCGAATATTACGACGGCATGTTCAATGCCATACGCAATTCAGACCCGGTGCCCGTAACCGCTCAGGATGGCCTGGATGTTATACGTATTATTGAAGCGGCTTTTCAAAGCAGTAAAGAAAGAAGAGTTATTGATCTTTAAATTATTGATTTGGAAACAAATATTTTTATGTGAAAGTTGGAGAGAGAGAGTTACCAAATGTTACTTAATATCGTTAAAAAAATTATCCGGATTTATCCGGATAATTTTTTTGACGATAAGTATTTTTTAAAATTAAATTTTCACTTTTATCACCATCTTTTTAATATCGCCTTCACCAATCATCGGGGCGTGCACGTCTTCGGGAAAGAAGATGGCAAACTGGCCGTCGGTCAATTGAAAGTACATATCCGGTGCGTCATTGTAGAAGGCTACATCTTTCTCTGCACTGTATGCCTCCTTTAGCTGGGTGCAGGATTGGCGAGACTTCCAGCCTATCTGCTCTTTCCCCTTTATGCAAAGCTGGATGTCTATGTGTTTATTATGACATTCAAATTTTGCGGCGGATTCTTCCTGGGCCTTGCCTGGTTTATTAGAAACA
>JBDSOE010000140.1:0-5546 GCA_039915005.1 Ginsengibacter sp. | reverse complement strand
GTATGTAAAATAAGCTCCCTCCCATAGCGAACCAATGCCCCCTCTTTTGTTAAAGGAATTAGACTGGTGTCAGGCGCAGTCCATTCCATAATTTGGGATAAAGACTGGGGAGATTTTTTTATTTTTTCGTCTCTTACAAAATAATGCTCTGCTATAATCGTAAGGAGAATAATTAACAGGATTACCCCAACAATAAAAAAATATTTTCTCATTGGGTCATTTTTAAGTGAATGGCGGCTAACCTACAAAGCAATAAGAACAACCGTGTTCCTGTGCGCGATTCACCGCCCATACGCCGGATGGTACCAACTGTATGCCCGGTAAAACTCCTGCCTGGAACTCCTTTAGTACCTCGCCTCCATCTATGCCCATTTTTTCTCCGAGTATACTACCGTAAACGGTTAATGCCATATTGCAAACACAAAACATAGCGCCGCTTTCCTGCAATTCATTAATGCCAATCTGTACATTCCCAATACCAGGTACCTTAAAATCTCCGGCCTTTGGTTTCCAAAACATATTCCTGACTGAAGGCGCTTTGGTGGTGGCGTCATTTATTTTAAATAATTCGCCTAAGTTATATTTTGCCCAAAGCCGGTCTTCCAAAGCATAAGGAATTGCTTCGTGACGCAACACTATAACCTCATTGCAATTTTTTTCCGGAGTACCGGTCATGGAATTGGTAATCAAAAAAACCCGTGGCCAGGCAAAAGGAAATATTTCATGTGGCGCCGGCACATCAAATACAATCCTGTGTTTCCCTTTAATCTTATCGAACCAGGCCTCAGGATTGTCAGGCGAGGTTGAAAAACTTTCTGATTCCGCGGCACCACGCAGCGGCAAAGGCAAGGATGCGATACTTACAGCACCTGCACCCAAGGCTAATTTCCCTAAAAATTTTCGACGGTTTGTTACTGGTTTAGAATTAGGTAGTTGCATAAAATAAATTTTTGGGTGAAAAATAAATTCATGAAATCAATCCACACTTTATCTCGATCTTCTTCAAAATATTCCGATAGGAAATAAAGTGAAACCCTTTTAATAAATGGTCGGTTAATTTAGTAAGAAACTGGACTTTTTATTCAGGTAAACAGTAATTATTGGGAAATTAGATCCTGCCAACAAATCATAAAGGTCCTGTCAACTGTTCTTATACTTAAGAAGTAAAGTATTAATAACTGGGGTAGTAAGAATTACTACACAAATGTAGAAATAAAAATGAAAAATCTACAGAAAAATATCCTTTATTTTTTCTTTTAAAGTCTTTAACTACAGCGCTTTGGGGGCAGTTGTTCCGTAAAAAAATTAATTCCTACTCACCTCGGGCACCACCGGCAAGCTCTCATTTCCATTTTCATTTACTGATTGCACGGCGAAGAAATAATTATCCTTAGAATAAGGAAGTGTCATTTCATTTTTTGTTGTAAAAATTTTCTTTTGCCAAACAGGGCTGGTCGTTTCCCGCATCAAAATATAATAGCCTTTTACTTTCCCATTCTTTGGCGCAAGCCATGAAAACGAAGTGCTGTTGGACAAATTTTTTACGTCCACTTTTACGTCCTCCGGAACAGAGGGCGCTTTGGCAAGATTGGATAAATTGGCCAGGTTCATAGCAGTATTTTTTCGGAGGTATTCATAATCTATAAATTGAGGAAGGTCGCCATATTGAATGCCGTTTTCCACACGCACATCCTGGTGCTGACGTGTAAAATTTTCATTCATCTCTGTAATTCTTACCGCCGTAAATCCATTTTTTAAATAAGGCAAATGATCACCACCTCTGAGAAAACGATCGCTCCGGTATATCATTACCACTTCAAGATTATCAACATAGCGTTCGCCCACTTCTTTTACATAACGTGCAAGCTGCCTCGATTTGCTGTCATTCTCCAAACCCAATGATCTTATCCTTGCTATATTTTTTTCTGTTTCATAGGCAGGGATCCCCTCGCTGAAAACGCGAACTTTTGTGTTATCAATAATATCGGTTTCATTGCTGTTATTGCTGCCTACGATATCATTATTAAATACACCTTCGATATTCCAGTTTTCTTTTTTCGCTTTGTCTGCCATGAAGGAAGAACCCAATAATCCCTGTTCTTCGCCACTCACGGCTACAAAAATAACGGTTGCTGAAAAAGCGTGTTGACTCATAACTCGTGCACATTCCATTACTGCTGCCGTGCCGCTTCCGTCATCATTGGCGCCGGGCGCATCCCCAGTTCTATCCATCACATCGGTTCGCCTCGTGTCCAAATGGCCGCTGATAATAAAGATCCGGTTATCGCTCGGATCGGATCCTTTTAAAGTAGCCACCACATTTCCTAATAATACCGGTTTGTCCACTCTTTTTCCATCGAATGGAATCGTCGTTGTATCAATAAAAGCCGTTAATCTGCCACCTGATTTCTTTGCGAATTCATTGAATTTTTGCAAGACATACTTTCTTGCTGCGCCAATTCCTTTTTTGGAATCCGTTTGTGTGCTCAAAGTATTTCGTGTGCCAAAGGCAACTAAAGAATTGATAAAGGATTTTAAAGAATCGGGAGAAACTTCTGAAACCATTTGTGCAATTTCCGGATCGCGATGGAGGGTGGTTTGGGCTGATAATTTTGCAGAAATAAACAGAATAAAAATGAATCCATATTTTTTCATAATATTATATTTTAAAAATTATCACTGGCTGTAAATTTTTCGGGAAGTTAAACATGAACTTTTAAAACGAATGACATCAATTTTAAGTCATATTTTTCAATTATAGAAAACAAACGAATATTCACGAGCCATCAGAGTTATGCTGATTGCCTGTAAAGCATTGAGCAAATAAAAGAGTAAAGAATCATACTGAAGTGTAGGAGTCGTTTAAAATTTTGATTAAGCAAAAAAGAATTTCTGATTTGGCTTTAAGTTTTTAATCCCTGAATTTTCTTATATTAGTACTATGGAAACATATCATTTACCAGTTGTAGTTGAAATTGACGAAGATGGATTTTTTATAGTTTCCTGTCCTTTATATAAAGGTTGTCATACTTATGGAAGAACTATTGATGAAGCATTGGAGAATTTAAAAGAAGTGGTAGCCATGTGTGTAGAAGAGCAGCCAGTGGAAGGGCTAAATAAATTTGTCGGAGTCCGGGAACTTGAATTTAAAACTTTGCCTTTTGTATGAGTGAAAAACTTCCGGTAATAAGTGGTAAAGGTTTCATTAAAATTCTTGAATCAATTGGATTTATTGTAATAGGAATCAATGGTTCGCATCATCGTTTAAAGCATCCTGACGGACGGATTACAACCGTTCCGGTTCATAAAAATGAACCTCTGCCAAAGGGATTATTAGAAAAATACTAAGAGAAGATCTTGAAATCACCATGGAAACTTTACATGCTTTGATTAAAAATTAATAGCCTCTTTCCCAGATCATCCTTTACATTTCATTACACTACTTTTTAAAATCTTATTTTTGTCTCAAAAAATTAAAGATGAATAAAGGACCTGTTTCACAGTTTATAGAACATCATTACCGCCATTTTAATGCTGCAGCTTTAATGGATGCCGCCAAAGGATATGTTACCCATCTTGAAGAAGGTGGAAAAATGTTGATCTCGCTGGGAGGCGCCATGAGTACTGCTGAACTAGGCATTTCACTGGCCGAAATGATACGGCAGGATAAAGTGGCCATCATCAGTTGTACCGGCGCTAACCTCGAAGAAGATATTATGAACCTGGTGGCGCATAGTCATTATAAAAGGGTGCCTCATTACCGCGACCTGAGCCCCGAAGAAGAACGCGACCTGCTGAACAATCATTATAACCGTGTTACCGATACCTGCATTCCTGAAGAAGAAGCGTTCAGAAGATTGCAACAGCATATTCATAAAATATGGAAAGAAGCGGAAGACGCCGGAGAAAGATATTTTCCTCATGAATACATGTACAAAATGTTGCTGAGCGGCGTGCTGGAGCAGTATTATGAAATAGATCCCAAAAATAGCTGGATGCTTGCTGCTGCAGAAAAAAATATCCAGATCATAGTACCCGGATGGGAAGATAGCACCATGGGAAATATTTTTGCATCCTACATAATTAAAGGAGAACTGAAAGCAAGCACCATGAAAAGCGGTATTGAATATATGGTACGCCTTACAGAATGGTATCGTGAAAATTCGGGTGGCAAAGGAGTTGGATTCTTCCAGATTGGCGGCGGTATTTCCGGCGATTTCCCTATTTGCGTGGTGCCGATGATGTACCAGGATCTGGAGTGGACTGATGTTCCGTTCTGGAGTTATTTCTGCCAGGTTTCAGATTCCACTACCTCTTACGGTTCTTATTCCGGCGCGGTTCCCAATGAAAAAATAACCTGGGGAAAGCTGGATGTGGATACACCAAAATTTATTGTGGAAAGCGATGCTACCATCGTGGCGCCACTGATCTTCGCCTGGGTATTGGGACTTTAACTGGCGCTGAATATTTTCAGGACTGATTGGCCAAAGATCGAATGATAAAAAAATGTTTGCAAAAAAAAATTTTTCACCACAACAGGCGGCGCTCATTTCTTCAGTGCCGATTGCTATTTTGGCAAGCCTGGCGGTATATGGATATAGCGAACTATGGCTGCCTTCTGTTATCTTTTTTTGTTTACTTGCTTTGGTCGCCTATCTCATCATCTTTTATACAGTAAAGCGGTTTGTTTACCGGAAAATAAAACTGATTTACAAACTGATTTACCAAACTAAAGCAAGTAAGAAAGAAGAATTTTATTTTAAAAATATTCTTCCGCAAAACACCATTGAAGAAGTAAGTGACGACGTGGAGCAATGGGCCGTTCAGCATAAGGAAGAAATAGAAGTGCTGCGCAAAAATGAAATATTCAGGAAAGAGTTTTTGCTGAATCTTTCCCATGAATTAAAGACGCCCATCTTCGCGATACAGGGCTATGTAGATACCTTACTGGATGGTGCTTTGGACAATACAGAAGTCAACAAAAAATTCCTGGGCAATGCCTCAAAAAATGTGGACCGGCTGGTGAATTTATTAAATGACATGGATGAGATTACCAAACTCGAGAGCGGCGGACAGTTATTGCTAAAACAAAATTTTATTATCCAGGATCTTATCAAAGAAGTGTTTGAATCCCTTTCGATAAGAGCCGATGAAAAGAAAATAAAATGTTTTATAAAAGACGGCTGCGAATTGCCGCTTACCGTTTTTGCTGATAAAGAAAAAATAAGAATGGTCATTATCAATCTTGTTGACAATGCCATAAAATACGGAAAGCAAAACGGCATCATTGAGGGAAGCGCTTACAAGATTGACGGCAAAAAAATATTAATAGAAATAAGCGATAACGGCTACGGAATCGCGGAGGAGCATTTACCGAGAATCTTTGAAAGATTTTACCGCACTGATTTGGCCCGCGCACGCAAAGCAGGCGGAAGCGGATTAGGATTATCCATTGCAAAGCATATTATAGAAGCGCATGAAGACACCATTCATGTGAGAAGCAAAACCGATGTGGGAAGTACATTTGGATTTATATTGCCGGCGGG